>JABMOT010000022.1 GCA_013202385.1 Fidelibacterota bacterium | reverse complement strand
TTTCAGATTACTTCTTTTGAATTCCCATTTGTCATTCATGTTCTTTGTCCTTTTTGATCATCCACGATTTCAAAGTGGCCGGGAGCTATGCGCCAGCGGCACAAAATTGACTGCTTTTCAACTTCAGTTGGACAATCTGCTCATTTTCTTGAGCAATCGTTCAACTACGGAAACATGGTTCATCATGGATGAATGACGACCTCAACCCGACGATTGGCTGCCCGGCCTAACTCTGTTTCATTGGTGGCGATGGGCTGGCTTTCCCCATAACCTATGGCCTCGACGCTGCTAGCGTCCAGATTCGTATTGGCCAGGATATACTGTTTTACTGCTTCAGCTCGGGCGATTGAGAGGGTCAGATTTTCTTCATCACTACCGTAAGAATCGGTATAGCCAGTTACCGTTACCGTAGATCCTGCAAAGGAGTTGATGGCATCCTGAACTTTGGTGAGCAGGCCAAAGGATTTTTGCTCGATGGTTGCTATGTCACTGGGGAAGTCAAGTCCAACCAGACGGATAATGACATCATCACCTTCCCGCAGTACCCTGGCTTCGCTCCGGGTGAATAATTTATTCACGTTCGTGTAGCGCTCCTGAATTTTGTTTTGACTGGCAATTTCAGCGGCAAGATCAGAATGTTGACGTTCCTGCCTGCCAAGCAGCCCACCCTGTAGAGCTATTTTTGATGCCATACTCGACTTCATCTTCTCCTGATCATCCAGCATCCCAACCAGCTCAGCGATGCGAGCTACAAATAAAATATGCTGATCATGATACCAGTTTATATCTTGACTTAGCCGGGCAACACTGTCCTGAAAACTTTGGATATATAAAATGACATCTTTAGTGGGTTGGTTGTAGCCGGCTTCAAAGGATGCCACACGACCTGTCTGTTCTATGATTCGTTGCAGCGGAACTTCCGATGCGAGCATCAGATCCTCTATGCTCCGATTTTTCTCTTTCAAAGCCTTGATGGTCATTCCCAAGTAGATAGCATGGGTGACCTGATATTTCGCTTGCCGAGCCAGACTGCGAGCCACATCGTTGTCATAGGGATTTTCATTCAATTCTTTCTCGGCTTGTGCAATCAGACTTTTTGCGCTGGCCAGGGTTTTCGGTGCATACGTTTGAATGTCCTTCTGGTCTGCTTGCTTGATTATATTTTTGGCTTCGGTCAGGTAGCGAGCTTGAATGGCAGCCAATTCAGCTTTTCTGTAGAGTTTATCAGCTTCATCCGCCTTTGTTTTGGCCTCAACCATTTTTCCATCCTCAAGGAGACCGGTAGCATTGTTGAATTTGGTCTCAGCCTGAGCCCATATATCTGGCGACATAATTGCGGATTCCGATAAAAGCGCGTTCTGACGAGCCTTGATCGTATTCGGAAATGTAACCTGCGCCAACTTTACTGCTTTCAACGCTTTTTGGAAATAGTCGTCAGAAGCACGCAAGGCAAAGCGAATTTCTTCCAGAGCTTTTTCCTGGTTGAAGGCTTTTTCAGCCTGGATGTAAGCGTTTTCCCCTGCAGAAAAATTCTGCGGTGCCAAGATTTTTGCATTTGCATGTTTGGCTGCTTGCCAGGACTTGTTGGCAGTCAGAAACAGTGCCGTTTTGGTTTTTATGTCCGGTTTCAGCACTTCAGCTTTGGGTGGCGTTGCACAGCCCACGAACAATGCGGTTGCATAGGCCATGCTTATGAGCATGGCCAGTTGAATTAATCTTCTTTTCTGAAACATGGTATCTCCCACTTTCTTATTTAACCAGAGCCAATTGTTTCACTGAAACCTGTGTTCCAGCTTCCAAACGGTAGATGTAGGTCCCACTGGGAAAGCTCTGAGCATCCCAAACGATCTGGTGACTTCCAGCAGTTTGCATATCATTGACCAGAACGCTCACTTCCCTGCCCAACATATCTGTTATAGTCAGCGTAACATGACTGCTAACAGGCACTTGATAACTGATTGTGGTTGAAGGGTTGAAGGGATTGGGGAAATTCTGTGAAAGATTGAAATCATTTGGCAGAATTTCATCAGCAACTGAGGTTATCACCAGCTCAGGAACCGTAATCGTACTGGAGGCAATTGTGACTGCAGCTATGCTGGCCAATAATCGGCCTTCAACTGATGACCCGGTACCGACAGAGATGGCTTGATCTGCCAGAATGGTTCCCTTGAAAACGCAAGTCGTTCCAAGTGTGGCAGAAGCATCCACCTGCCAGAAGATATTGGCAGCCTGGGCACCCCCAGCGAGTATAACGTGCATGCCATTGCCAACATTAAGCGAGGAGGCGATCTGGAAGATCCAGACATCGGTCTCACTTCCGGTGAGGGTGACATCTGATCCGATGATGGAAAGACCGGCAGTAAACTTATACAGTCCTGCAATGAGGGTCAAACCGCCGATGTTGCCAGCTCCTGGATTCAGGAAAGTACCTGCTGGGACTGGTGTACGACTTGATGCTTCATTATAGGCAATGGTCAGATCACCCTGGGCAGTGGTGAGCATGGAAGCGGCAGCTACCGATCCGGCTGGTCCGGACGCATCAGTAGTGTAAATGGTTCCTGTGACCGCATTGGGTCCAAAACCAGTAATATTGCCTCCTGTAGCGGGACTTAAACCAATATTACCCGTAACAGCTGAAGTGGGAATGTTGGACACCAGGGAACCGGCGAGAATCGCGAAATCCCCCATGGATAGTAGATTGACAGGGGCTATTGGCTGAGCAAGGGCAACTGATAGGGGTAATATCACCGCTATCGCTCCCACGATCCGCAGGCTCAACGAGCGTATGGATCGTTTTGATCTAATTGGCTGTTCTGTGCTAAGTGTTTTCATGATTATTCCTTGTCTCTTATTTAACGAGAACGAGTTGTTTTACTGAAACGTGGGATCCAGCTTCTAAGCGGTAGATATAGGTGCCACTGGGAAAGTTCTGGGCATCCCAAACGGTCTGGTGCGCTCCAGCTGTTTGCACATCATTGACCAGCACGCTCACTTCCTTGCCCAACATATCTGTGATGGTCAGTGTAACCTGACTACTCACAGGCAATTGATAACTGATGGTGGTTGAGGGATTGAAGGGGTTGGGAAAATTCTGTGCTAGATTAAAATCGTCTGGCAGCAATTCAGCATCAACAGCACTGGGTTGCAATCCAGGAACCGTAACAGAGCTGGACTCAATGGTGACGGCGCCTATGCTGGCCAGTAAGCGGCCTTCAACCGTTGCACCGGTATTCAGGGAGATGGATTGATCGGCCATGATGGTTCCCTTGAAAACCGAAGTTGTTCCAAGCGTCGCGGACGTTCCTACCTGCCAAAAGATGTTGGCAGCCTGAGCGCCGCCGGCAAGAATGATATGGATTCCATTACCCAGGGTGAGCGTACTGGCAATCTGGAAAATCCAGACATCAGTGGGACTTCCCGTCAGTGTGACGTCTGAATTGGTTATAGATACATCAACCCCGCTTGTGAACTTATAAAGCCCGGCTACGAGTGTTAATCCGCCGATGTCGCCAGAACCGGGATTTAAAAATGGACCTTCCGGGATTGGTGTACGAATGGCAGCATCATTGTAGGCAATGGTTAAATCACCCTTGGCGGTGGTGAGCATGGAAGCTGCCGGCACCGATCCCGCAGGACCTGAGGCATCAACCGTGTAAATAATCCCGGTTACTTCCAGACCTCCAAAACCAGTGATGTTGCCGCCAGTAGCAGGACTTAAACCAATGTCACCCGTAATTGCGGAGGTGGGGATGTTGGAAACCAGGGAACCTGCAAGAATTGCGAAATCCTCGGTAGACCCCAAATTGACTGGATTTAAAGGCAGAGCGATAGCGAATGATAAGGGGATTATTATCACTATCGCTCCGATGATCCGAACACTCAAGGAGCGCATGGATCGGCTGGGTTTAATTGGTTGTTCTGTTCTAGAATTTTTCACGATTGTACCTCTTCTCTTATTTAATGAGAACTAATTGCTTCATAGAAACGTGGGAACCGGCTTCTAAACGGTAGATGTACGTGCCACTGGGAAAAGACTGGGCATCCCAGACGATCTGGTGATTTCCAGCAGTTTGCACATTATTCACCAGCACACTCACTTCTCTGCCTAACATATCTGTGATTATCAGGGTTACCTGGCTGGTAACTGGCAGTTGGTACTTGATCGTGGTTGAAGGATTGAAGGGATTTGGGAAATTCTGTGAAAGGATCGCCACTTCTGGCAGCATCTCATCATCGTCCACTGAAGTGATCAAGCCTGGAACCGTTATTGTACTGGACTCAATGGTGACTGCAGCAATACTGGCCAATACGCGTCCTTCAACACTAGCACCGGTGCCCAGGGAGATGGATTGGTCGGCTATGATAGTTCCCTTGAAAACCGAAGTCGTGCCAAGGGTTGCCGATGAGCCGACCTGCCAAAATATATTTGCAGCCTGTGCGCCTCCAGCCAGTATAACGTGTATACCGTTGCCAACTGTGAGTGTAGATGCAATCTGAAAGATCCAGACATCGGTTTCAGATCCTGAAAGGGTGACATCTGACCCAATGATGGATACCTGTACGCCACTGGTGAACTTATAGAGTCCAGCTACCAGAGTGAGTCCCCCAATATCTCCGGATCCAGGATTTAAAAAGGTTCCGGCAGGGACGGGTGTACGATTGGCAGCATCCGTATAGGCAATGGTAAGATCACCCTGTGCAGTGGTAAGCATGGAAGCTGCAGCAACCGATCCAGCCGGACCGGCCGCATCGGTGGTATAGATAGTTCCGGAGTTTTCATTGGGTCCAAAACCTGTGATGTTGCCACCGGTAGCAGGACTTAAACCGATGTTACCGGTAACGATTGAGTTGGGAATGTTGGACACCAGGGAACCTGCGAGAATGGCAAAATCCGCCGTAGACCCCAGATTCACTGGTTGCAAGGGTTGAGCGATGACCACAGATAGCACCAATAGAAGCGTTATTGCGCGCTTTATCCAGGCAGCATGCAAGTGCGTGGACCGACTGGGAGTAGCTAAATGAACGAGCGGCTGTTTTTTCATGATATTTCCTTCAGATCAATGATCCTTGAGTTATTTTTCGCTTATTTGATGAGTATCATTTGTTTCACTGAAGCAAAGCTGCCAGCCTGTAAACGATAGAAATAGATGCCACTGGCAAAATTACCTGCATCCCATTCAATCTGATGACTTCCGGCGCTTTGTGTATCGTTCACCAACACGGCAAGCTCCTGGCCCAACACATCCATGATGGTCAGTGTAACATGGCTGCTGGAAGGCAGTTTATAGCTGATCATGGTTGAGGGGTTAAAGGGATTGGGAAAGTTCTGTGAAAGCGTATACGCGCCTGGCACTATCTCATTATCATCATCAACAGCAACGTACACGAAGCCAGGTGCCGTAATGGTACTTGTTTCAATAGTCACTGCAGCGATCCTTGCCAGTGCACGGCCATCAAGAGTGGCACCGGTACTCAGGGAAATGGACTGGTCAGCGAGGATGGTTCCCTTAAAAACGGAAGTTGATCCAAGCGTGGCGGATGTCCCAACCTGCCAGAAGATGTTTGCCGGTAAGGCTCCACCTGCCAGGATTACATGGATGGCATCGGCGACCACAAGATTTTCTGCGATCTGGAAGATCCAGACATCCGTGGAACTGCCTTCGAGAGTAAGATAGGATCCGGTGATGGATAGGGTGCCGGTAAACTTATATAACCCGGGACCCAGCGTCAGACCACCAATTTCGCCGGCCATAGTGTCCAGAAAAGCCCCTTCTGGGATCGGTTCCCGACCTTTAGCATCATTATAGGCAATGGTCAGATCGCCCTTGGCTGCTGTGAGCATGGCGGCTGAGGTAACTGATCCAGCAGGTCCAGTGGCATCGGCAGTATAAATAGTCCCGGACACCTCGGTTAAACCAAATCCCGAGATATAACTTCCGGCAGCTGGACTCAACCCAACATCGCCAGTCACGGCTGAGGTGGGCACATTAGAGATCTCTGCTCCCGCCAGAATTGCGAAATCGGCTGTAGAGCCCAAATTCACGGGGGCCAAAGCTTGAGCATATGTAACTGATAGCAGTAGTGATGCCACTAATGCGCCCCGAGTCCACACGCCAAGCACCTGCTTAGATATTCCGGCAATTTTAAACTGAATTGTTTTTTTTAATTTCATGTTGTCTCCTTGAGACCAAAGATCTCGATAGCATCATTTTTTATTTAATAAAAACCACTTGATTCACTGCGATCATTCCGCCGGCTTCTATTCTGGCGAGATAAATACCCGAAGACAGATTCTGAGGTGACCATGTCAGATCATAGTTTCCAGCATCCTGGTTCCCATCTGCCAGCGTGGCAATCCATTCACCCTGAAGTGATAAGATTGAAATATTTACCTGGGCTGTCTCCAGGAGGCGGTAAGGGATAGTCGTGGCCGGATTGAAAGGGTTGGGATAAATCCTACCCAATTCACAAATTTGAGGCCGCATTGCCTCTCCGCTTGGAGCTTTGATTTGGATCGGCGTGTGGTGGACGACGTGACCTCGATAATCAACATCTGAGAGACGATATTCATAGCTTAACCCTGATCGGATCAAGGCATCAGTGTATTGATAGTCGTGTTCTCTTGTTGTAGATCCCTGACCTTGTAAATCAGGATTCCTGGAATAGGTGGCAATATTTTCGTAGAACTCAGGCCATTTCTCACCATCGGAACTACTCTTGCGACTCAATGTAAAGCCCAGGTTTTCTATTTCGCTTGATGTACTCCAAGACAGTTGCACTGAGCCTTTAACCATTTTGGCCGAAAACGCACTCAGGGTTACTGGCAGTGATTGATCTGGCGTGGGGTTGGTGATTGTACTTGAGGCAATAGTGACTGCACCGGTACTTGCCAGTGCTCTACCATAGAGCGTCGCTCCGGATTTCATGTCAATGGATTGATCGGCGAGGATGGTTCCCCTGGTGACTGAACCTGTTTCCAGCGTTGCTGAAGTCCCAACCTGCCAGAAAATGTTGTCTGCCAGGGCACCACCTGAGAGAATCACTTGCTTACCACTGCCCACATTGAGCGTAGATGCAATCTGGAATATCCAGATATCAGAGGCAGAGCCTGTGAGTGTGGTGTTTGATGATATGGTAAGACCACCGCTAAACTTATAGAGCCCGGGAACAAGGGTCAGACCTCCAATTTCACCATCCAAGGTATCTAAAAACTGTCCTGTCGGGGTTGGTGAGCGACCCGCGGCATTGTTAAAGGCTGTGGTGAGGTCGCCCTTGGCATTTGATAGCTTGGTTGCTGCCTGCACATAACCAGCGGGACCGGCTGCATCAACTGTATAGAATGTTCCGGTCACCTCCAGACCTCCAAAACCTGTGATATTCGCACCGGTGAGAGGGCTTAACCCGACATCTCCTGTGATGGCTGATGTGGGAACGTTGGAGACCAAGGATCCGGCTAATATTGCAAAATTAGAGGTAGATCCCAATTCAAGAGTGGCCGTCGTTTCAGCAAAAGCAACTGAAAGTATTAAAAATGCTGCCATCAGACACTTGATCCACGCACTCCTGGAGTGCGTGGATTGTCGAGGGATAATGGCAAATTCTGTAAATTTATTTTTCATTTTATTTCCTTGAGATGCATGATCTCTGAACTTTTTTTACCTATTTGACCAGAACCATTTGTTTCACAGACACAAAGCTGCCAGCCTGTAATCGGTAGATATAGGTGCCACTGGAATAATTGCTGGCATCCCATTCAATTTCATGGTTTCCAGCACGTTGAACATCATTCACCAATACAGCAAGCTCACGACCCAGCATATCTGTGATGGTCAGGGTAACCTGGCTGCTCATAGGCAGTTGGTAGTTGATCGTGGTTGAGGGATTAAAGGGATTGGGAAAGTTCTGTGATAGACGATAGGTGCCTGGTACCATTTCATCATCAATTGCGGCGGTTAAACCGGGTTTCGTAACCGTGCTGCCCTCGATAGTAACAGCGCCGGAGCTTGCCAGTGCCCGACCATTTAATGTAGCGCCCGTATTCAATGCAATAGACTGGTCAGCGATGATGGTTCCCTGGAAAACACAAGTGGTTCCAAGGGTTGCTGAGGTCCCAACCTGCCAGAAGATGTTGGCCGGTAAAGCACCACCTGCCAGCGTTACGTGGATGCCATTGGCTACATTCAGATCAGAAGCAATCTGAAAAATCCAGACATCAGTGTCACTACCAGTCAGGGTTAAATCTGAACCGCTTATGGAAAGGGTACTGGTAAATTTATACAGACCTGAAGTCAGCGTCATACCACCGATGTTGCCAGCTCCAGGATTCAAATAGACTCCTTCTGGCACAGGCATACGACCGGCACAATCATTAAAGGCAATCGTGATGTCGCCCTTGGCAGCCAGGAGCATAGTTGCTGAAGGAACTGATCCAGCAGGACCTGTCGCATCCACAGTGTAAAATATTCCAACTATTTCAGCGTCACCAAAGCCAGTGATATTGGATCCAGCAGCAGGACTCAGGCCAATATTACCTGTCACGGCCGAGTTGGGGACATTTGAGACCAATGAGCCAGCGAGAAGGGCAAAATCGCCTGCTGCTCCTAAATTAACAAGGGGCTGGGCCTGGGCCTGGGCAATCGTTGTGGCGGGAGATATCAATAATAAGGTCAGGCCAACACTAAGCACGCCACCTAAATGGCGGGCACGTTGGGCTATTGATAGGAACTTCGTTTTCATAGTATTTTCCTTCTGGTTTGTGGACTTCATTTTCAGTAACGAGTCCATTATTAAATTTCTGTGCGATGTGACCATGATGCCGTCTAAAGCACATCGATTTGATATTTAGGGTGATTTCTGTCAGCTTGCAGCCGGTAGTGAACCTCCCCTAAGCACATTCAGTATGATCCGACTTGAAAGTGTCTGGAAATGCAATGGTGGAAATTTCAATCTGTAAATAGTAGCAGCATCCGTGTCGGCCTGGAGCGTGAGGATCATCAGGTATGGATGTTCTGTCAATAACTTTCGACAGATTCTGGGTTCTCCGTTTAGTTTCAGAGGTGTGATGATGACGGCATCTGCAACGGTATTCTGGGTAGCGATCAAGAGTTGCATGGGGTCACGAACCTCGCCAATGACTTCCATATCAGGCTGGCGTTCAATCAGATCTCGAATCACATCCGAAAGCAGCTTTGGACGGCTGGATAAAAGTATTTTTATTTTCGTCATGTTATTTTTTCCGTTTCCAGATCTGTGACTGATTTGACATCAGATAACCGGGGTGAAACGGTCGATCCATTTCACCCCGAATCATCGATCTATTTATGGTAAGACAATAATATTCTGGTCCAGAGAGATCTGTCCTGCGGCGGCACCTTGTACTAAGGCCCTGCCATCCAGGCGTGCGCCAGTCAGCAATGAAATCGAGGTGCTGGCGATGAGCGTACCTTTCATCTTGGAGTTGGTACCCAGTGTGATGGCGGATCCTGACACCCAGTAAATATTTTCTGCCTTGGCACTGTTGGTCAAAACAACTTCACTGGTTGATTCGGTCGTAATGGAAGTGGAGCTCTTAAAGACAAAGACTGAATTGGCATCACCCTGTCCATCCAGGTACAAAAAGCCACCAGGTGAAATTTCCATGGAACTTCCAGATGAATACAGGCCTGGGGTTAATGTCAGACCATTGAGGTTTCCTTCGGCTGGTATGGGTGTCCCACGACTGGCATCTACGGCATTGAGATAGGCAGCGAGTGCATCACTTTTGGCAGCGATGAGCATGGCTGGTACGGGCGCGGCATCATCAGCAGCATAGATGGTCCCTGATACTTCAGGACCAGTTAAACCAGAAATGGTAGATCTGACACCTGGGCTGATTCCAACATCTCCAGTAATTGCTGACGTGGGGATATTGGTAATTTCGGAACTGGACAGCAATGCAAAATCGGCGGATGAGCCAAGTGGTACTGACTGCTGAGTAGTAGTACTCACAGCATGGAAATTGGCAACCACGGTAACATCAGCAGTAACGGTAAACGAATAACTGGCGGTGGTGGCCAGGATGGCACCGTTCTCGGTCCAGTTGGTAAAGGTAAAACCTGAATTTGCTGTTGCAACCAGGGTGACGGACGCATCCGCATCATAACTGCCAACACCATCTGTGGTGCCACCTGCGGCAGGATTTGAACTGGCTGCAACGGTATAGGTATCGCCGTTGGGCGATGTAGCACTATCTGAATCACAACCCACAACAGCTATTATCAGGAACAGGGGCAGAACCCATAATTTTGTAAATTTTCTCATCAGTTTCATCAGTAACCTCATTTCAATTGTTTGTAATCATCCATTCAGTATGGACATCAACAATATGAATGTAACTATAGAGGTTAGCCATGGACCGGGAGGTTCAATTAGGGTCTATCAAGGGTCTAGCTGGGGAGGGGGACCTAAAACGGGTTATAGGTGGGGGGTCTAGTACTTTATTGAAAAGCGTCCAGGTACTAGTGTTGTGTTTTTAATAGGTTTTTCTCGCGAGCATATTGTACCGCCTCGAGGCGATTATGCAATTGCAGCTTGTCAAGGATGTTATGAATATGATTTTTAACGGTTTGAACCTCGATGAAGCACGCTGTGGCAACTTCCTTGTTCGATAGCCCGAGAGCAACCTTGTTAATAATTTCCACTTCACGGACTGTCAGTTGATTAGTTGCAGGGGAAACTTGACCCTCGGACAGTTCAGCGATACGGGAAAATAATGAATTGGCCATTTGAGGCGAGCAAAAAGATTCACCACGATGAGCTGATCGAATCGTCTCAACCAGTCTTGGAAAGGATGCTTCCTTGAGCATATAACCTGAGGCCCCTGCTTCGATACAGGCCATGATCTCTTCTGTGAGATCTGGCATACCCAGGATAATCACCTTTACCCCTGGACAGCTTTGATATAAGGCTTGGGTGACTTCAATACCATCCTTATCTGGCAGCCCAATATCGATGATGGCCACATCCGGATGAGTGTCTTTGATGTTTTTTAAAGCTTCGGTGCCTGTCTCGGCAGAACCGACGACGGTAAAATCAGTTATATAGTCCAGCATGGAAACCAGGCCTTCCCGAAGTAGTCGATTATCATCAACGATGTATATTCGAATCGATTTGTTCATACGGGTATATAATCTAATTGAGTAGTTCGGTATGTGATGAGTGCCGTTGGAAGACCATGGCTATCGAGGTTGTAATTTTTCTGATTATCAAATGAAATCATATTATACATTTTGGTCGTCAATTTAATCGATTTATCATCATAGTCACTAATAATTGTTTCGACCATTTCCTGGTTGAGGAAGTTGAATGAGTCTTGGGATTAGACATTTTATCCATTATATCGAGAATACTCGCAATTTAAGCTGTTCAGAACAATGGATCAGGCAATGGCCGTTATTTTTGAATATATTGAGGTGTTCTACAACCGTAAAAGACGCTATAGCTATTTGATGATGAAAAGCCCTTTTTTATGAGAAACGATCATACTAAAACTTAGCCCCTTTCAACAATACTGGGGTAAGTGCAAATTGATGAATGAGCAATTTTGAATCCATCGCATGAAACAGGGAAAGATGAGTGAATTGATTACGGTAATGGGTGCCCTTGGAAATGTTGGAAATCCCTTGGTGGAGTGCCTCCTCAATCGCAAGATGTTGGTACGAGCCACCCACTATAATCCCAAGCGCGTGACAAAAAGGTTTGGCAACAAGGTCGAAGCCATTCTGTTTGACTGCACAGATACATCAACTATGGCTGCTACCTTAATGGGAACAGACCGTTTATTTCTGATACGACCTCTTCACAGCACGGATGTTGAAAAATGCATTTATTTAAGTCCAATATAGTAGCCTTCCTCTATTTGACTCAAGCTATCCAAATGGATTTAATATTCACGAATTCCTTAATACCGTAGCTGCCAAGCTCTCTACCATAACCAGATTTCTTGATCCCGCCGAACGGCATACGCGGATCTGATAGGGTCATCCCATTCACAAAAACTGCTCCGGATTCAACACGTCGCGCTAAAGCCTCACCCCTGGTCACATCTGCAGTCCATAAAGAGCCACCCAGCCCAAACTCTGAATCGTTGGCCACTTTTAGCGCCTCATCCTCATCTTTGACCGGTATAATCGCCGAAACAGGACCAAATGTTTCCTCAGAATAAATGGGCATCCCTTTTTTTACATCTGAGATCACCGTAGGCTCATAATAAGCACCGGCTCCATCCACAAAGGCACCTCCTGTTACCAGCCGACCGCCTGCATTCAGGGTGCGCGTTACCTGATCATGAAGTTCATCCCGGAGATCAGCCCTCGCCATGGGACCAACCTGACTCTCTTCATCAAGGGGATCGCCAATGCGAAGATTGCTGAGTATCTCAGCCTGAGCCTTTTCAAATTCAGCCACCTTGGACGCAACGACGATAAAGCGCTTGGCAGCGATACAACTCTGTCCCGTGTTGATCATTCTGGACTTGGCTGACATGGCGACACAAGCCGGAATATCAGCATCCTCAAGCACGATGTAAGGATCTGAACCGCCTAACTCCAGCACGGTTTTCTTCAATTCGCTGCCTGCAATGGAGGCAACCTGCATCCCTGCGC
>JABMOT010000245.1 GCA_013202385.1 Fidelibacterota bacterium | reverse complement strand
GTTTCCAGGAGCTGACCATAGCGAGTCATACGGAAAACGTCTGTCTTTCTAGGTCTAAAAAACAGCTCTTTATGTATACCAAAGACATGATCCGTCTTGAGCTCATCCAGCATCCAGGAAATCAGATGCCGAATCGAGAGGGGATAGAGTTTATCGTTCACCTGGTTTGTCCTGCGAGGAATGCACCAATGAGATTGGTCAACACCCTTTTTCTATAGCTTGCAGTTGCTCGGATATCATCAATAGGTGAAATATCTTCCTGAATGAGATCCTTTATCGCGGTCGCGTTCCCCCCATTTTGAACAAAGGCTTGCGTAAATTTATCCAGCGTTACAATCGTTGGTGCCACAGCGCCAGCAGCGATCTTTAAATGATTAAATGTCTCACCAGCCCTGGAGAAGACAAAGGCAACATTTACAACAGAAATGGCCATGGATTGACGCAAGCCTACTTTCTGAAAATCAGATAGATATTGATCACGATTCAGAACAATTGATTTAAGAATTTCTGCTTCTCGCAGAGCTGTTTTTCCTGGTCCCAGAATAAAATCCTTGATCGCTAGCTGCCGTTCACCCGCTGGTCCACTGAGTGTGAGTATTGCCTCAAATGCATAGAGTGCCGGGAGTAAATCTCCAGCAGGTGAGGCATTGCAGATATTGCCACCAATAGTGCCGCGATGTCTAATTTGAGCGCCGGCAAAATCATAAGAAGCCTTGTGGAGCGCTAAAAACTCGGTTGCTAAAATTTCATGCTCCTGAATATCCTGGATCGTAGCCAGCGCGCCAATGGTTACATGGCTCTCTGAATCCTGTATTTGATTCAACGCTGAAAGTTTTTTAAGATCGATAAGATGGTCAGGCATGACCAACCCCCGCTCATAACGCGGTATGAGGTCTGTACCTCCTGCCAGGAATACGGATGACTGGGCTGAAAGTGTTGAATGCAATTCAAAGAGTTCAGTCAAAGAAGTGGGTTGATAATATTTCACAGATCCCCTCCCGCTAACTCGATTGCATCAATAATTTTGTGATAACCGGTACAACGACAGATATTTCCTGACAATTCATATTTAATCTCATCCCGGCTCGGGTGAGCATTCCGTTCGAGTAACTTCTCACCGGTGAGGACCATGCCTGGGATGCAATAGCCACATTGAACTGCATGATGATCTTCAAAAGATCTCTGTAATTCTGTGAGCTCATTTGTACCTGCGAGACCCTCAATCGTCACAATGTTGCCGCCATTGACCTCCACGGCGAGTATGAGGCAGGCATTCACTGTTCGACCATTCAAGATGACTGTGCAGGCCCCACACTCGCCTTCACCGCAAACTTCCTTGCTGCCTGTTAAACGGAGATCATTTCTCAAAAAGTCTAACAACCTGAGGTGAGTGAGAATTTTCCGCTCTACAAGTTTGCCGTTAACAGTAACGGATAATTGAAAAGCGTGAGGTGAGGTGTGGTGTAACATGCAGCTTCTACTTTCCTTTCAGAAATGCTTCGATATCTATGAGATTGGCGTTGACTGGTTTCACTACATCCAGCAGTTTCTGGGCAGATGCAGTGTCTTTTAAGCCCGAGCCGGTTATGAGAATGACAACTTTATCATTGGAGTTGAATAATTTCTTGTCTGCAGCCTGTAAAAATCCTGCATAGGCAGCCGCCGCAGCCGGTTCAGCAAAGATTCCAGTACTTGCAGATAAGCGTTTTTGAGCCGCCAAAATCTCATCATCACTAACCTTAAAACCGAGACCGCCACTTTCAAGAATCGCCCGTCTGGCCTTATCACCATCCCTCGGTTTATCTACACTGATGCTATCTGCAACCGTCCTGGCCTGCACTGGAGTGATTTTACCCCCACGGTTGAGACTATCCACGATGGCAGCTGAACCCTCTGCCTGGACAGCATGCAAAGCTGGCATGGAATCTGTCCAACCCAGCCCCATAAGATCAAAAAATCCTTTAAATACACCGGAGATTATACAGCCATCCCCGACAGGGATAAAAATATGGTCGGGCACTTGCCACTTATTTTGCTCAGCAATTTCCAATGCGACAGTCTTTTTCCCTTCAGCAAGAACCGGGTTTATGCCCGTGTTTCGGCAATAATCTCCATGGCTGATAGCCCACTCATAAGCGAGATCAAAGGCAGTGTCATAATTGGCATCTACAGGAACAAGTTTAGCACCGTGTTGCAAGATCTGGGTCAGTTTTGCCGGAGGTGCCGATGCTGGAGCAAAAATGACACTTTGTATGCCGTGATACGCCGAAAGGGCAGCCAACGATGAACCGGCATTCCCCGTTGAAGCGGCGGTAATTGTGGTTTTACCCTGTTCACGAGCGTGTTGAATGGCCAACTCGCTGGCGCGGTCCTTTAGTGACCCGGATGGATTGCGGCTATCGTCTTTTATCTGGAAACTGGTCAAGGCGTGTTTCCGGGCAAGCTCTGGAAAATTCACCAGCGGGGTTCCACCTATCCTGAGCGATGTTTTCTCAGGTGACATTTTTACGGGAAGTAAGGGCAGATAGCGCCAGATGGATTTTTCTTTATTGTTTTCAAGGTCGGTTGTGGTCCAATCCGCTCGAATTTTATCATAGTCATAAATAAAATCCAAATTCTTACCACATTTCGGACAGGTATAGTGAAATGGGTCCACCGGCAGAAACCAACTGCATTGGTGACATTTTAAACCGGAGATGGCCTGAGGATTCACAGCGTGCTCCTTAGCTGTATTGCTTCAGCAGACCGGTTTCGGCATTAAAGGCTTCAATCTTCCTGTCCCATTCATCAGCCAGTGCAAATTTGGAGGACCAGTAGTTATCATCATACCACTGAGCATCCAGTTCTTCAACGGTTTTGCCCTGTTGTTCGATCCAGGTAAAATATTTAAGATTATGCATGCGTTTTTTGTCACGATAGCTTAGTTCCAGTACTCCCTCACTGTCCAAACCCTGGAGATAGCGTTCAAAATCTACGTGGGCGTTTATTTCAGTATAGTCTCCATGCTCAGATTGTAACTCAGTCAAGCGGGACTGGTACATTTCCATGGAGTCTGTGGCTACTGTGAACACCACATCATTTTCATTAAATTCATAATATTTGGCCATTTTTATGGC
>JABMOT010000244.1 GCA_013202385.1 Fidelibacterota bacterium | reverse complement strand
TCAGACACATGCTTAAGGCAAGCTTTGTGCCATATTGCATAACCTGAAGAGCTGATTTTCAGATTCACTACGGATACAATTGACTCGGTTTAAAAAGAAAAAGGGACACCGATCTGGTGCCCCTTTTGAGATTGACATATGTTGCTGGCAATTACTTCAGGCGGTGCCTCAAAGCCCAGGAATCGACATAGTATAACAGTTTCACTGAAAGACTATTGCTCTGATCCATATTCCATACATCTTGAAGATCCTCAAAGTAGCTTTTATCAAGATCCTGCGCAGTTCCCTCGGAATAAATGGCATTCTTCCAGGACAGGGTCAATTCACTTCCAGGACTAAAGCGCCAGGTCATTACAGCATCAATAGTCAAAGCATTGAAGACTGTATTCAGGTCTCCGCTAAAACTGCTGGGAGACAGGTTCCCATCATTCATTAAGTCGAAGAACTCTTTGTATTCAACAGTCGAGCGGTAATGCCTCAATCGGATATCAGATTCCAGATTTTTGCTGAAGATGTATTGGGTATAAACAGTATTGGTTGTGGTGAGGTGATCGCGCCTGCCAAATATTGGATCATCATGTTCATCAAAGTCAGCAAATCCATGGTTGTTTGAACGATGATGTCGATCCAACTCGTACTGAATCATGAACTGGTTGCTGATGCGCCATTTTGGATTCAGACCTCCTCCTCGCCATTGAGCTCCCCGGCGAGTCACCGTTGAAATCCCTATCCACCCGCTCATGGAAAATGGTTTATTATAGTTTGATGCCACCCATATGTGTGTATCAAATCCCTTCGGCGTCGTAAAATAGCGATCTTCTACACGGGTCTCATAGTAATTGTGACCCTCTTTGGGGCTCAAGGACATCCCTCCGCCTATGGAATAGTAGTTTTTGAAGGTTACATCATAATCGGCGTTAAAATTCAATTGAGTAAAAACCCGGGGACTGTTAAGCTGGGAGTAATTGGCCTTCAGTTTTAACGCTGCTGCATTAACTTTCCAGACTGGGTTCAGCGTTTTTAACTCAATCCATCCGAACTGTTCCATTTCATTGGGTTGAGTCAAAAAGCCCATGTCATTGGGATTGAAGAATTCACTTTCGACTGAATGGCCGACACCATACTGGAGGGCCCCCTGATCCTCCACAAGTTCAACAAAATATCTATAACCAGTGGACGTACTGTCGGGATAGCTCAGTTTGTTGTAAGCTCCGCCCGATTCAAAGCGCCATTTGCTATCTTTTGTATATAGCCTGGTTTCATAACCGACTACATTGGCATCACGGAAGTCATTGGTGGTATCATCCCCGGAAAATCGTTGAACATTGGTATTGGTCAGGCTGATCTCGGATCCGTTTTGCAGGTTCTTACTCACCACGATTAAATTGTAATTGGATGCGGGATTGGTGAGGTATTCACGTTCATTCCCCAGCGAATCTTCAATAACCGCATGCATGGGCGCGGTGATGGCATTAAAGAATCCGAGACCTAATCCATTAATTGTCTGTCCTGTGACTTTGGTTGCGTTGATCAATTGGGTTACATCAGGATTTGATTTAAGAGATTCACCCGGGCTAAGGAATTCTTCATCTGCCACCTCCCAGTAACGTAAGGGGGTTGAACCGACTCTCCTGGAATAGAAGAGGCCAGCCTTTTGTAGTAGTTGTGTACCCTCGGTAAAGAAGGGACGGTGTTCATTATAGCGAATCTCAAAGGGAGAAAGATTGAGCTCGATATTATCTGACTGAACCTGCCCAAAATCAGGGATCAGGGTCATATCAAGGGTGAAACTTTCATTGATTCCATACTGCAAATCCATTCCCCCGCGATAGGAGGTTGATGAGGCCATTTCTCCATCATCAACAGGATAGCGATCTGATGATGCAGAAGCATAAGGTGTAAAAGAAAGACGCAGAGGCGTCTCAAGATGTTCAATGCCTTCGAGTAAACCCGCTTGCTGGGCAAAGTTGTCCATTACCTTATCCAGAAATGTCCAGGTATAGGTTTCACGTGTGCTGGAGCGACCACGAGCAATATTGAAGCCCCAGGTTTGGATGTCTCTGGCAGGAAAACGCATCTGGCTGAAAGGAATCGCCATTTCAACGGTCCAGCCTTCCGCATCCACATTAGCATCGCTTTCCCATACAGGATTCCAGTTGGAATCATTGCCATTGGGGCTCCACTTACTGTCAATCTGAACACCAGCAGATGTCACCACAAAATTGAGTTCATTGGCTCCGTCATTAAATGGATTTATCCACACGCCGATCCAGTCTGCCACCACATCCCAATCATCTCGTTTTCCAAGTTGGGTTAGAATACTAGATGGATCCGGGTCGTACATCTTGCAAGCGATATAAAGGGCGACATCATCATACAGGACTCGTATCTCTGTTTTAACAGGGGCATGACCGCCGCTTTCCGGTTCAAAGCGGTAAAAATCCGTCGCTGGTTCTACGGCTCGCCAGACTGCATCATCTACAACAGCATCGATGATCGGGGGGGTCAAAGTTCTTCTTGTAACAAGACTTTTCTTAGGCTCATCGGCTTTTGTGTTTGCAATAAGTAATACGCAGCAAAGCAGCGTTTTTAAAACACTCATATATTTGTCTCTTATAGTATTCGGCTAGGATGGTCAGGGTTTTCCCAATCCAAGTTCTTTGAGTTTTCGTGATAAATTGGATTGTTGCATGTTCAGACTTTGTGCAGTGCGGCTGATATTGCCAGCATGTTGGCGAAGTTGAGATTCAAGAAAGCGCTCCTCGAAAAGGCGCTTTGCCTCTGCAAAGGGACGAGTTTCGTTGAAAATCGCCACATCCCCATCAGATGAGATGACCTGGTTCAGGTGGGGTTTGACTTCTTGAATATCAATTTCTTCATTGGGGCTAAGAATATACAGGCGTTCGATAAGATTTCTCAATTCACGAATATTTCCTGGAAAGGGGTACCCAACGAGCATGTTCACAGCATCCCTGGAAAAATGTTTGGGCGCCAGGCTCAGCTCAGCTGCATAAAAACCCAAAAAGTGGTTAAGCAGCGTCTTAATATCCCCTTCCCGCTCCCGCAGCGGGGGCAGATTGATAGGTACGACATTTAATCGATAGAATAAATCTTCTCGAAATTTTCCCACAGATACCATTTCCTCGAGAGGCTTGTTGGTGGCTGCCAATAAACGGATATCAACAGATTGAGTTTGGGTTCCGCCGACACGCTCAAACTTGCCATCCTCCAAAACTCTGAGAATCTTGGCCTGGGCTGATAAACTCATGTCCCCAATCTCATCGAGAAAAAGAGTGCCCCCATTGGCCATTTCGATTTTCCCTTTTTTCTGCCCAACTGCGCCTGTAAAGGCACCTTTTTCGTGACCAAACAGTTCGCTCTCCACCAGTTCCGAAGGAATGGCGGCAGCATTAAATTTTACAAAAGTTTCTGTAGAACGTGGGCTGGCAGCATGGATAGCATGAGCTACCAACTCTTTCCCAGTACCACTTTCTCCGCGAATAAGGACTTTGGCTTGAGTGGGGCCCACGCGACGTGCAGTATCCAGAACCTGCTGGATTTGGGGTGAGTTACCAATCAAACGGTATTTATCATGCTGGGCTTGCTGTATCAACACGGAACGTTTACTCAGGGTCTGCTTCTCTGACAGATTCCGAATGGCTAATTTGACCCTGGCAAGTGACAGGGGTTTCTCGAGGAAGTCATAAGCCCCAATCCGTAAGGCATCAACAGCGGTAGCTACTGTTGCATGCCCAGAGATCATGATAACATCAAGCGATTCGTCAATTTTTCTAATGCCCTTCAAAACCTCTATTCCATCCATTCCCGGCAGGCGAACATCAAGGAGGACCAGATCAACATTTTCATTTTTTAATAACTCGAGGCCATCCTCACCCGTTCCAGCTTCAATCACTTTATGGCCATCGTCTTCCAGAATATCTCTCAGGGTCAAACGAATGTTTTTTTCGTCATCAATCACTAATATTTTTATTTTATGTTCAGCCATTGTGCTACCCAATCCCATTCATATTATTATTGTTCGATTCTACGATTACAGGGAAAACTAATTTCAAAAGTTGATCCGGTTCCCAATACGCTCGTGGCTTTTATTTCCCCGCCATGTTGACGAATAATCCGCCGGACGATTGCCAGACCCAGACCGGTTCCCTTTTTCTTGGTTGTAAAATAGGGTTCAAATATTTTATTTAAATCTGCCTCAGAGATGCCCTGTCCATGATCTTTGATGCTGATGATACATGATTGATCTCGGACGCTGGTACTCACCTCGATATGGGGCTCACCCGGGCAGGCTTGAATCGCGTTTTGAATCAAATTCACTAACACCTGCTTGATTTGCATGGTATCTGCGTAAATTTCTTTCAAATCTTTATCTAGCTTCAAATCGACTCTGGCATCATCTGAATATTGATCCGAGATATCTCTGAGCTGCTTGTTCAGGTCATAATGGTCAAACTGGGCTTCAGGCATTTTGGCGAATCCAGAGAAAGCATTTACCAGAGACTGAAGGTTGTCCACTTCTTCATTAATTACCCGCATAGATTTTTCGAGAATTTCAGGAAGATTATCAGCGCGCTCATAATATTTGGCTTCAAGACGTTGTGCTGCCAGTCGGATTGGAGTTAGAGGATTCTTAATCTCATGGGCCATGGCTCGCGCCATTTCCTGCCATATCGTTTGTTTTTCTGCCTCGAGTAAGCGTTCCCGACTCTGATTCAAGTCAGTAATCATATTATTGAAGGCCACAATGAGTGTATTTAAGGGAGAATAAATGCTTTCCTTCATTTGAAAATCGAAATCGCCCCCCTTCAATTGTTCTGTTGCAGAAAGCAAGCGGGTCAAGGGGCGTGTAATTATCATAAAGAGGAAGAGAAAAACACTTCCAGTGAGGATGATCATTACCACGACGATGCCAATGGAATATCGCTCAATATCACGGCTATAAAAATCACCGGCTATTTCAATTTTGTGTAAATCCCGCAGCACGCCTTCAATCTCCGAATTAAAAATAACCAGCTGGCTCGAATCCAAGACAGTGCTAATGCTTTTGTGCAATGCCCTCACCTTATCTTTGGTTGACAGATCAGTAATCTGTTCCTGGTATGATGAGAGATTGCTAATAAAGAAGTCGCGCATAAGCATTGCTGCAATGAGGGTAACTAGACTGACCAGGACCATGATCTGAATCCTGAATGAGGGCATTTTAATTCTCACAATACGAGCTGCCTTTTCTCGAATGGTTCAGATACGTGGACTGGCCGAACCCGATTCCAGAATGACATAAGGTTTATTCGTTTTGTGATACCCGGCATTTCGATCTCTTCCATAAAAGCGGATATCCTTAAGTAATAAGCCTGGTCATCCTTCATAACACGCATCCGACAGAAAAGGGCTTTCTCGATGGTCACCCATTCTGACTTGGCCTCTTCTAGACTATAAATTTGCTTTGTTTTATCATGTTCACTGCGATAGACAGTGTAATCGTCTTCGAGAAGTGAATAGCGGAAGTGGTGCTCCCAATCAGCGATGGCCACGACAGAGTCACTGGAGGTGTTTATTAGATCGACTTCAAAATGGATGATAACTGTATCTCCAGATTGGAGCAACATGTCCAGATCAGGCGTAAAACTTTCCATGAGCTGGCCTGAAAGGAATAAACGATCGCCGGCTACATCCAGAGTGACATCCTGAAAGTAAGGATCTGTTCCTACAAATGCTGTAAGCAGCAATTGGGAAACTATTAAGGCGCCAGCACCCAGCTTATCACTGAGAAACTGGAGCACTGCTTCCGTTCGTTCTTTTTTTCCTGAGGTGCATCGTGAGTGTCATAGTCTGATGTCGCCTTCAAAGGGATCTGGTTTATTCCAGAATCACATTAATTTTCAATTTCCCTCCTTCACCCATAGTAGCTAAAGGAGTGTTGATAACAATGATTTTACCGATCGCCTCACCGTCATTTACTGGCAGATTAATCGGTACATAGCTTTGCCTGGCGACCTGGCGCAGCACCACGCTTCCATTCGGAGTTTCGATCACAAGCAAAGTAATTTTAGGGCATGAGGGGCCAGAGAATTCTGAAGTTGAACTCAAAGTGTATGTACTTGGAAGTCCTGTTGGAACAACCACTTCTAAATTATCCGTCAGGAGTGCCGAAAACAGTGGAGATATTAAAATCAGTATCAAGCAAGTAATGTTTAGTGTTTTTTTCATAATTGATTCACGTCCAATAAAAACAGGATGCCAACATTGTTCAATATCGGCATCCTGAGATATAATTTTCAGCTTAACTTAGAAACCAAACCATAATCCAAGTGAGATTGTACTGGCTTCAAGAGCTGTATTCGGACTGTCTGCCAATTGATAGGTATCCTTTTTTGCATCAATATTACCATCTTCCAAAGTTGTCTTCCAACCATCTGAGAAGGGGTAGCCATACATATATCCATACTCAGCCTTGAGCCGCATCCAGCTGGTCAATTTCAGCATGAGGCTGACCCGAGGATGAACGATGGCATAATTCTTTGAAAAGCTAACCGAGGTAGCTCGCGTGGTTAACAGAGAGTCTCCAACGGTGGACCAATTAAAGTCACCATCTTTCTGGGTAACATTTAAATCCATCCCGCCACCACCGATACCAACGCCACCACTGAGTGTTGCCCATGAAAAAGGAGCCAGACGTTTTTCAATGGTTAGACCACCGAGACCCATGGAGAAGGTAATATCTCTGTCGATGGTGGTAGTAGGACCATTAGGTACTATAGCTGTGCTTGATAATGTTGTTCCATTTCCAAAACCACCCAGAAACCAGCCATTACCAACATAGCCCTGTCCTGAGCCTCCCCACAGAACCACACCATCTGAATTGAAGGGAGTCGTGTTCAGACCAAGTTCCGTCATAAGAGCGCGCACATCTGTAAAATTGTCTTGAATGAATATGGGGGTAAATCCACCACCACCATAACCACGAGAGTTTTTATGCTTTTTAGCTTTCTTATCCTTGCTAACCATTGTCAGGGAAGCATCACTTTTTTTCTCCATAACAACGGGTTGATCAAATGTCACTATGGTGGAGTCTATTGCTTCGTCTCTCCAGAAGAGGACCTTTGCCTGGTCGCCAAATTTTTTGCTTCTGATTAATCGAACCAGATGATCTTCATAGCGAACTTTTGTGCCGTCAAAATACATGATGATATCGTCTTCGATGATACCAGCCTTATCGGCAGCTCCATTATTGACAGTACCATTAACAAGGACACCGTGGGCGTATGGGTAACGCATTTTATAGGCATCTTCGAAATCCATGTTGTTGAGATAAACACCTAATTTGGGGCGTGAATCATTTTCATCATCATCGATATTGATTTTGATGCCGGTTTCTATGCCGATTTCATCCAGGGCATTCTGAACTTCTTTGGCAACATCCTGCATATCCTGTTCAAGTTCTTGCATATCCTGGTCAAGCTGAATATCCAGGTGGATTCCACCCTGGGCAAAAATCGGGGTTGCCATCAATATTGCGACGGAAAATGTAACTGCTGTTACCAGAGTTCCGCTACCTACCTTTGCAATTAACGTTCCTGGGGTCTTTCTCCAGGCTGCCAGAAGATCCATTGTTTTAGTCATTTTCGGGGTCCTTTCTAATCTATCGTTTTCCGTTTTCATCTGAATAGTCCAATTCATTTTGCTCTCCTCTAGGACAATTGCCATGCCACAATGAAAGAAGACCTCGATATATCCTTATTTTACAAAGCTTTACCAATCATATTAGGTCAAAATTTGACCCTGTGTTACGGTACAATGTAGCATCATTCTGATATAGCGCCATATCAGAATGATATGTGCAGTTTTTTAATAAAAATTATTAATGCCTAGTCCCGGTATATTGGACATCCGGATTGGCACTAAAAATGAGGTGTGAAAAGGGTTTGTGAGAAATCTTATCGGGCTAATTGTTTGACCAACGCGCTAAGAAGTCGGGCGAAGTTTTTTCGCACTCGCCGCCCTGTTTCAATGACTTCTTCATGATTGAGGGGCTGGTTTAGAATTCCGGCGGCATAATTTGTCAGGCAACTAATACCTAACACTTTCAGCCCCAGTTTAAAAGCAGCCAGGCCCTCATGGACTGTAGACATTCCAACAGCATCAGCATTTTTTATACGGAGAAATCTGATCTCGGCGGGTGTCTCGTAGGAAGGTCCATTCAATCCAGCATAGGATCCGGTTTTTAGCTGAATAGATGCCTGGCTTGCTATGCTCACGATCTGCTCGCTCAGTTCTGTATTAAAAATATTCTCAGGTTCTGCGGCTTCACCATAAACTGAACGGCCGGTCTGATTGATAAAGCGGGTAATGAGCATAAGGTCACCGGGTGCATACGCTTTTCGAATACTGCCCGCGGCATTGGTAAGAATGATTGTTTTAGCACCAAGTGCTTGAAGAATCTGGATGGGGTATATCACCTGCTCAAGTGAATAACCTTCATAAAAGTGCACCCGTCCGGAATTTACAAGAACCGGAATATCATCCAAAAAACCATGGACCAACTCTCCAGAGTGCCCCTCAACTGTGGAGATTGGAAATCCTGGGATATTGGCAAATGGAATACGCGTAGTGTTTGTCAACGAGTCCACAAAGTTTCCCAAACCTGAGCCTAGAACCAGGGCGATATCGGCATTAAAAGCACCTTGCTGACGAATGGCTTTGACAGAAGCTTGAATAGGTGACTCCAGCATTGGGTCAATCACTCTCAGTATAAACTGCAGTACTTAACTGCCCACAGGCGGCAGCAATATCATCCCCCTGGCTCCAGCGGACTGTAACTCCAAACCTGGCTCCCTCCAATTCCTCGAGAAAGGTGGCAATTCGTTTTTTTGAGGGTCGCAGGTACCCTACTGCAACTTCATTGTAGGGAATTACATTTACCTTGCAAAAAACCTGATTTGCAATCCGCAATAAACGGCGGGCATCTCCAATACTATCATTGATACCCTCCAGTAAAACGTATTCAAAAGTGAGCATGTTTTTTGAGAGTTCAGTATAATATTTACAGGCTTTGACCAGCTCCTCAATATCCCACTTCTTGTTAATGGGCATAATCTTTGTGCGACTCTCATCATCACTGGCATTCAGACTAACAGCCAGTTTATAGCGGTGTCCTTCATCCGCAAAACGTCTGATTTGCGGCACCATGCCACTGGTAGAAATGGTAATTTTTCGGGCACCGTGATTGAAGCCCTTTGCGGCATTTAGAATGTCGGCGGCTTTAATAACCTGGTCATAATTGTGAAAAGGCTCACCCATTCCCATAAAGACAATATTACTAATTGGCCGTTCACTGGCACGTCTGACATGAAGGAGCTGGTCTGCAATTTCGCCACTGCTTAAATTGCGTTTGAGACCCATTTTTCCAGTGGCACAAAAATCACAATCCAGAGCACAACCAACCTGTGAAGAGAGACAAACGGTGACACGTCTGGATTCGGGGATAAGTACTGTTTCAACAAATTTCCCATCATTAAGTCTGATGAGAAATTTTGAGGTTCCCTGGCTTTCTGATGTTTGAACTTGATGTACCGTTGTTAAGTCCAGGCTGCAGTTTTCCTCAAGTTCCTTTATCATCTCATTTGACAGGTTTGTCATCTC
>JABMOT010000243.1 GCA_013202385.1 Fidelibacterota bacterium | reverse complement strand
TCTGTCTTAAGACGGATAATTTTCTCAGCAGTGCGTGCAGCAGCTTCGATTTCGAAATCCATCAGCATGGATCCGACTTTATCATGTAGCAATGCGACCAGGTCAGTGTAGGATCTTGGTTTCACAAACTTTTCCTTAAAATCTTCGTGTCAATTCGTTGTGGTTTCAATGAGTAATGAAAGATCTAGAGCTCGAACGGAATGAGTCAGTCCACCAATAGAGATATAGTCTACCCCTGTTTCGGCAAGGTCAACGATGGAGGAGGCTGTCACATTCCCACTGGCCTCCAGGGGGATTTTACCGGCAGTTCTTTTGCAAGCCTCACGTATATCAGCCAAGGACATATTATCCAACAGGATACGATCAAGAGGATATTCCAGAGCCTGTGCCAATTCTTTCATGTTTTGAACTTCCACCTCGATTTTAATTCCCGGGGGACGGTGTCGCAAAACCGACTCAACGGCTTGCTTAAGGCCGCCCGCCAGGCTGATATGATTTTCTTTGATAAGCACCATATCGTATAAGCCAAAGCGATGATTGGTTCCACCCCCGAGAGTCACACTCCATTTATCCAATGCTCGCATGCCGGGAATCGTTTTTCTAGTATCCAGAATTTTACAATGGGTGTGAGCAATCAGTGCTGAGAGTCGGGCGGTTTGACTGGCAATTCCGGACATGCGCTGCATAAAGTTTAGGGCGACTCGTTCTCCCCCCATAAGGGCACGGGCAGAACCATGGATAACAGCAATTTCATCTCCGGATTTTACAGGTTGACCATCCTTGAAGCTGGGTAGAAAAACCACACCAGAATCCAGAAGTTTAAACACAATGCGTGCAAGCGCCAATCCAGCAATGACACCGTTTTCTTTGGCGAAAATTTTTGCACTTACTTCTTGATCAGGAAGGCTTGTCCAGCGTGTAGTGATGTCACCGGAACCGATATCTTCAGCCAATGCAGTTTCAACCAATCGTCTGACGTCCCGCCGGTACGGTTCTGGGATTTGAGAATAAAGAGAATTAGTCATGAATAATTTGTTCGATCTCATTTTTTGAATTCAAAAGCAGTTTTAAGGCTTTATGCCCCAAGCATTCCTCATCGTCATACTTGGCATAATTGGCAATGATAATCAGGTCACCAACCTGCACCATACGCGCCGCAGCCCCATTGAGTCCAATTTCCCCGGATCCTCCCTCAATTGCATAGGTGGAGAATCGATTCCCGTTGGAAATGTTATAGATCTCAACTTTTTCATATGGCAAAATAGCAGCCTCTTTAAGAAGCGAAGCGTCAATGGAAATCGAACCTTCATAATGCATATCCGCCTGGGTTACAGTGGCTCGATGGAGCTTCGATTTTAAAAGTGTTCGTTGCATTTTTTTAGTTCCTGTTCAGGTATTACGGTTTTTCTTGATTCATATAAAAAGCTTCCTTGAGACCCAGCAGCGCCAGATCCGGGATCACATCATCAAAAAGCTTGGCTTTGGAAAAAAGAACTGAAAACCCCCCTGTTCCAATAATAAGGGGGCGTTCGCCATCAAAGGCCTCATCCGTGACGCGGCCAATGATCTCATTGACAATACCAATTTGCCCGAAATACAATCCTGATTGAATACTGGCGGCAGTGGTTCTACCAATGACATTCTGACGTTCGACGATTTCCACGGCCTGGAGTTTGGCTGTTTTTTCCACAAGAGCTTCCATGGAAATGTTGATCCCCGGCACAATGACACCACCCATATATTCACGCTTTTTATTGATGATGCAGAAGGTGGTGGCGGTCCCGAAATCTACAATGATGAGATTCCTATTCGGGTATCGTTGAATAGCTGCAATGCTGTTGGCAATGCGGTCTGCCCCAACTTCCAAGGGGTTGCGATAAAGAATTTTAAGACCGGTTTTTACACCAGCCTTTAGCTCAAAGGGTGTGATGTGAAAATATTTAATGCAGGCATTCCTGACAAAATAGACAGCATCTGGAACCACAGAACAAATGGAGATTTCCCGGATGTCACCTGGATTGATCCCATTGGTGGTTAGTACCGCTTTCAGAAAGACACCTATTTCATCACTGGATCCTCTGGTTTGAGATGTTTTTCTGAACTGAAAGATGAGTTCCT
>JABMOT010000242.1 GCA_013202385.1 Fidelibacterota bacterium | reverse complement strand
CATAATCGTCTCATGCAGAATAGCCATGCTGCTCCATGAATTGATTGACAATTATCATATCGCTATAAGGATGTCGTTCACCCATGATTTCCTGATAAGCTTCATGACCTTTGCCGAGGATCGCAACCACATCACCTGCCCTGGCTTGAGCCAGTGCCGAAAGGACTGCCGTGCTTCTGTCCTGAATAATCGAGAAGTTTTCACGATTGGCGCAACCCACGGCGATTTGATTGAGAATGACATCTGGAGATTCAGACCGGGGATTGTCATCTGTAATAATCGCAAGGGTTGATAAACGGGTAGCGATTTCCCCCATGATTGGGCGTTTGCTTCTGTCTCGATCGCCACCGCAACCAAATACGCTTATCAAACGTTGATCAGGATATGCTTTTATTAGAGTATCCAATACCGTTTCAACAGCATCGGGTGTGTGAGCATAGTCAACAAAGACATGGAAGGGTGCTTTGTTTTTCATCTTTTCCAGTCGCCCGGGGACTGCAGGGAGAGATTTGGCAGACAGTTCTATTTTTTCGATATCACATTCCATGGAGATTGCAGCGGTATAGGCTGCCAGGAAGTTGTAATAATTGAAAGTTCCCACCGTATTCACCTGCACAACCCTTTGCCCATAGGGTGTTTCCAAAACAAGCTCAACGCCATTTCTGTTAATTGAATGGTCGAGAATGTGATACTCAGCATCAGAGTTGTATCCATATCGGATGATCTTCGCCACGCAGACTTCAATAATTCGCTCTGCATATGGATCATCAATATTTACAATGGCGATGGATTCTTTAGAAAGACCTTTAAAGAGAAGCTGTTTTGCTGCCAGATAATCTTCCAGAGAGCCGTGGTAGTCAAGATGGTCCTGGGTTAGATTCGTATAGACAGCCACATCAAATGAGAGTCCATCAACGCGATTTTGGGCAAGGGCATGCGAAGAAACTTCAAGTGTCACGGCCTTGGCGCCATGGGCAACAAATTCCGCAAGAATTTCATAAAGATCTGCAGATTCTGGTGTCGTGTGCATGAGATCGATATCAACACCAGCCATCTGGGCACCAGTGGTGCCGATACGACCCGTTTCCATGCCGCTTCCAGTCAGTAAATGCTGGACAAAATAATTGGTGGTGGTTTTTCCGTTGGTGCCAGTAATGGCAAGTAATTTTAGTCCCTCTTCGGGATGATCAAAATAGCTTGAAGCAATTTCAGGCAGTATGCGTCTGGAATCTTCCACGCGAATGGCAGCAACATCTGCCGGGATAGCGATATCTGATCTATCGTAAACGATCGCAACGGCACCTGATTGAATTGCTGCCGATATGTAGTCATGCCCATCGGTGATTAAACCACGAACAGCAATGAAAAGATGGCCCGTTTTTACCTGACGGGAATCATAACTGATTCCAGAGATATCCAAATCAAGATTACCGCCTGTATGGACAATGCCTGGAACCTGACCGATTATTTTGTTCAGATCATTCATCATTCACCGAGATAAATTTCCACAGACTGACCTGTCTTTAGTTCTTTGCCTGCTGCTGGAACCTGACGAATAACGCGTCCACTTCCATGGGGTGTAGGATTAAGACCCATGGCATAAAGACCGGCAAGACTCATTTTTAAACTCATCCCTTTTAATTCCGGCATTGTTAGTAAAGTGGAGTTCACTTTCATCACTGGAATCGAGCTGGTCAGCAGCTGGCCATCAAGCATAATATTTTCGCTGCTTTTCTCGCGCTGGGAATCATCGGTTGCAGCCCGGAGATAGGGGGCAGGATCATCCCCCCTCAAATTGTAAATGCGGCGATAGATTTCTTTTGCCACAGGGGCTGCCACCATGCCACCTGTATAGCCTCCACTTCTAGGATGGTCGATAACAACAATAAGCGCGTATTCGGGGTCATTTGAAGGATAGAAACTTGCGAAGGAAGCGATATATTCGCTTACATATTTACCGTCTTTCAGTTTTTTAGCAGTGCCCGTTTTTCCCGCAATTCTCAGGTTTGGAAGGAAGGCCCTGTTCCCGGTTCCGTGTGAGACCGCTTTCTCCAATATGCTAGACATCGTGCGCATTGTACTTTCAGAAGCAACTCGTCGAATGGCGTCCATGTGATCAATCTCTTGTTCATAACCACTGGGTGTTCGCAGCTTTGATATCAATTGGGGCTTCAGCAGAACACCGCCATTACCTATCGCTGCATAAGCCATAACCAACTGTAGTGTTGTTACAGAAACCTCATATCCGATGGATATCTCAGACTTGGAGGGACTCGACCAATATTTACTGTTCTTCAGTAAACCGGCGCTTTCATAGGGAAATTGAATACCCGTTTTTTCGCTAAAGCCAAATTTCCGGGCTGTATTGAACATTTTGGCAGCGTCCAGCGACTCTACTGCTTTAATAACTCCAATATTGGATGAATTTTGGAGAACCTCTGAAAAAGTGAGATTTTCGAAGGCGCGCCAATCTTTAATATCGATACCATGGATCGAAAACTGTCCACTTTCACAGTAAAAAACATCCGTGGGTTCCACCAGTCGCGCTTCCAGGAGGGCAGTAGCTCCAACGACTTTAAAGGTTGAACCAGGCTCATAAGCTGACATGATCGGATCTGAAGTCAGAGATTCCGTAGTAAAATTGGATCGTGAGTTTGGATTAAAAGCCGGCAGGTTTGCCAGAGCCAGCACTTCACCAGTGTTTGGATTGACTAACACAGCCTGAGCTCTATCAGCACGGTGTTTTTCAATGGCAGACCGAAGTTCCTCTTCAATAATTATTTGAATATCAACGTCAATGGTGAGGTAACAATCATCACCGTTGATGGGTTTCTGCTCTTGGAAACCACCTCGAATTCTGGTATTGCCACGGCCGTCAGACCCCATCTCTTTCCAGCCATCAATTCCTGCGAGATTATGATCGTAATGGGATTCAAGTCCGGACAAACCTCTGTTTTCCGTACCTACAAAACCAATCAGGGGGGCAGCGACCTCCCCATAAGGATAGTATCGACGCACATCCGTCTTGACCTGCACTCCTACTGGAAGGGGACTCTGGCTGAGGTCCCGTCCAAGTAGTGGATTTACATTTCGCTCGAGGTAAACAAATGAACTTTTTGAATTCAGTTTATTCAGGTAGTAATTTTTTGATTTTTCAAAGGCCTGACTAAATAGCCTGGCTACGGCATCCTTGTCTTTAACCTTTGATGGGTTTGCTGCAAAAGTGAAGTGTTCAATATTGTCTGTTAGCTTTTTCCCGTTTCGATCATAAAAATTTCCACGTCTTGGAGATATGGAGACTTTATCCTCAAATTGGGATTCCAAAGCTCTGCCCAGATTTGGAGCATCGATGACCTGGATATAGAACATGCGAAAAACCAGCACGATCCAAACCAAAATTGAAGTCATGACCACGACGAAATAGCGACCACGAAATTTTTTATAGGTCATGCTCATTTCAGACGTACCCGAATTTCGCGTGTTTCAGGATCGGGCTGGGTCAATCCCAGCTTTTCCCGAGCAAGTTTGGAAAGGTTATCTGGTCGGAGAAGACGGTTTCTTTCACTTTGGACCAGGTTGTAATTGCCCCGCAGTTTTATTTCGCGAGTTTTAAGCGAGTCCAGCTTTACGGCACTGGTTCTTACTTCCTCGCCCAGCCAGATATACAGGAATAGCAACGCTGCAACCACAGGTATCATACCGATATAGAGTATCGTTTTGAATATTTCACGTCTGGTTTCACTGCCTTGCATGAGAGGTCCTCTCTGCAACACGTAACTTGGCGCTTCTAGCTCTTGGGTTTAACCCGGCTTCGACGTCACCAGCTATAAGGGGTTTAGCAGTGATGCGCTTGAGAAAGGGAATCTTAATTTCGCTATCATGCATTCCGGGCTGTCTGGGGACGTCCATGGACAGATCACGGAAATGATTTTTAACCATTCGATCTTCAAGTGAGTGGTAGGAGATGACAGCCAGCCTACCGCCGGGAGCCAGACAATCAAGGGCGCTTTCAAGAAGCGTTCCAAGGACTTCCATTTCACGATTGACTTCGATGCGGAAAGCCTGAAAAACACGAGCAAGGGATTTATTTTGAAATCGAGGGTCTACGCTTTTTACAACAGCCAATTTAAGCTCATCGCTTGTGGTTAATCTTTTTTGAGTTCTCATTTCCACAATTCTACGCGCGATTCTGCGACTATTCCTTTCCTCGCCGTAACGGAATATGATTTCTGCAAGTTTTTCTTGCGAGTACTCATTAATCACCGTTTCGGCAGTGAATTCATTTGACCTGTCAAAACGCATGTCAAGGGGTCCAGTAAGGCTAAAGGCGAATCCTCTTTTTGGATCACCCAGGGAAAAGGAATTCAAGCCTAAATCCAGGAGGATACCGTGGACTTGCGTCATGTTCAGGTCATGAAGAACCTGATCCAAATTTTCAAAATTCGTACACACCAGGTGCAGCTTTTGTCTGATCAGGGAAGGGTCGAATTGTGCGAGGGCAGATTCATCCTGATCGATACCGACCAGGGTAGCATCATCATTTAACAGTAATGAGAGCGCCTTTGAATGTCCACCGAGACCGAAGGTGCCATCTACATATACTCCTGAGCGGTCGTTGATCAACAGCTGGCAGACCTCGTCCGCCAGAACTGGCGTGTGACGAAATGTCGGCTGGCTTAATTGACTCACGATGATCTGGTATAGTCGTCAATGGCTTGAATATCCTCAGCATCAAGTTGGAACTCAGTTTTCTCATAGCGTTCAAGGACAACAGGATCCCAAATTTCGATTTCGTCGATCATCCCAATTATGACGACTTCTTTTTCAACCCCAGCGTGTTGCAGAAGATTGATCGGGATCGCTACGCGACCCTGACTATCGAATTTGAGGGGAGTGGCAAAGCGGGTAGCCTGGCGCTTGTATGCGCGGTGCCCTGGTAGACGGGAAGAAAGCTTCAGTAATTCTTCCTCTATCTGTTGCCACTTATCCAGTGAGTAGACCACGATGTTTTCATCCAAGCCCCTTGTCACCACGAAGGTGTCCTCACTTGTGTCCGGTAACGCTTTTCGGAATTTCGCCGGAATATTCACTCGACCTTTTGAATCGATTGAATAACGAAATTCGCCTGTAAATGATTT
>JABMOT010000241.1 GCA_013202385.1 Fidelibacterota bacterium | reverse complement strand
TAACTCACTAACCCACAAACCCAAAGAGGGATTGCTTCAGCTTTCAGCTTCGCAAAGACCCTAAAATAAATATTCGATGTTAAATCCATGAACTCCATAACTCACTAACTCCATAACTCACTAACTCCATAACTCACTAACTCACTAACCCACAAACCCAAAGAGGGATTGCTTCAGCTTTCAGCTTCGCAAAGACCCTAAAATAAATATTCGATGTTAAATCCATGAACTCACTAACTCACTAACTCCCAAACTCACTAACTCCCAAACTCCCAAACAAAAAAACCCATCACTCACGCAAACGCCAGACTCCCAGATCCGTTTCCCAGCGCGCCCGCACTTTAATTTCTGAATTATAAATCCAGAATGCTTCAGAGCTGGCTGCCGGCCCCATGCCCCCACTATCATAACGTCCATCTCCATCTTCATCGATGAATGCCGACAAAAAGTAAGCCTGGGCTGGAAGATCGGCAATGACTGTGGAAGAACCTGGATGAAGCACAAACTGACGTTCAATATCCTTGCCAGTCAGGCGACAGATCAGATCCTCAACTCCCATTTGGATAACTCTCAAGCTGCCCAGAGAATCTACATTGATAGTCGTCAGGCGCCCTGATAATAGCGAGTCCAATTCCCGGCCATTTAGTTGTGAGTGTAAAAACCTGGTTTCTATCTGCCATAAATAGGTTTGACCATCCTCAAGCGCACTGTCAGGCCTGAACATCCACTCCATTGAATTGATCTTTTTGAGTTCTCCTTGAATAGCAACCGAGTCCTGCATTTTATTGACCAGTTTGAAAGCGCTATCGGATTTGAAAATGTATGGCAAATTAGCACCAATGAAAATCTCGGAATTCTCATGTGGATAGCGCTGCAAACCCGCATTTGACCAGAGTACCTCCGGAATCTGTAGCTTCAGAGTGTCGAAACTTGCCGGGATTTTCAATTTCAACGTGTCAGAGCGTAATTGAAAGCCACTGGAATCCTGGAAATTTGTCAGCCACACCAGGGCTCCTTCAGTCACGGGAGCAGCAATATTCAGATGCATGGCAAAATTATCCTCATCCACCATTGATCCACCGAGAAGAGGAATCGAAACATTATCGATGTAGAGATTAACACCCAACGCTGATTTTTTAGTCATGCGACGATTGGCTCGAATTTCTATAAATTGTTCGCCAAGTTGCTTAACACCCAGTAATTTGAGCTTCTCCAACGGGATTAACTGTGGCCAGATCTGATGATTTTTCTGCAGACTGTCCGTGCGAGCCATGACAGATGCTACTTCAGGTCTGCCAAAATAATCATCCCCATCTATGCGTTTGTTTTGATTCCGATCCCAATGGTAATAAAGCATATAAGATCGCTCAGCAAGATAGGGCAATTCGAATTTCCCAGCATCGTCTGGTTGGAAAACATAATCAGCCTCACTTTGGCGCAGCTCAGCAAGGTTGGTATCAAATTGTCGGTAAAGTAATAGATCACCGTTCTTTTTGATATTCGTTGTGCCGTGAATTGTCCCGACAAGACGTCCTGAATTCAAATTATTTCCCGTGCTAAAGGCCATCACATAGGTTGATTCCAGGCCATTCCCCTGGAGATCCTGGGCACCTTTGTCCAGAGTGAGTAAATAGGTTTCGTTTGAATCAAGGGGCTCATTGAAGCGTACCTTCAACCAGGTCCAACTCGTCTTGAGCTCAAACCCGCCTGGTGGGCGCGGCCAAATTTGAAGGGATGAGATGAAACTGCCCTTTTTCATCTGTTCATTGAATTTGATAATAATTTCGGTTTTGGGATCCACATTCACAGATTCATTCTCAGGCATACTGTAAACAATGCGCGGTGCTTCCTTGTCAACCGGTCCCCCGGAAATGGGTCTCTCGTTGGCACAATTCAATAAAAATGCCATTATAGACATTGATATCAATAGAGATTTTGTGAATTTATGCATAGGGGTTATCCAGAGTATATGGGATGGCGCTACCGAGTTTTATGGAATCCGGTTCAAGATGACTTGTGTAAATTAGCAGCTCTATTCCCTGTCCAACGGCTGTTTTCAGTGCCTCTGCAAAAACAGGATCACGCTCCCAGTGGGGTTCAAAGGCAATCGCATCCGAGCGCTGGACAATATACAGGACGGCTGCTGAGCGATTGGGTGTAATAGATTCCGCCAAATGACGGACATGTTTGGTTCCACGAGCTGTCACGGCGTCTGGCCAGCGTGCAATCCCCTCCTCAACCAGTGTGGCAGATTTAACTTCAAGCAGTTTTTCAAGCCCGCCCTTTTCCAACAAAAAATCGAATCTGGACCTCCCCACTGTAAATTCCTGCTTCTTTACCTGCCAGTCTGATAGTTCCGGGATCAGCTTTTGGTCCAGGCAAAACCGTACAAACCGATTCGGAAGTTGGGAGTTGATAGAAATTAATTCTGCTCCAGAATAAACCATTACGGTTGCAAATTTGGTTTTGCGATGTACACCCGGTTTTGGTTCTACGAGAACTCTTGCCCCGGGAAACAACAATTCTTTTAAGCGGCCAGGATCTGGCACATGGGAATCGACCAGTTTGCCATCAATTCTCACCTGAGATAAAAATCTATTGGGACGCGCAACAAATTCAGCTTCCATAAGACCCGGAGTTAGCTTCATTTTCACCTTATGCTTTTTCTCCAGCTCGATTTAAGTCATAGCGGTTAAAGAAGTCCGTCCGAAATCTGGGGAAATCATTGTTTCCAATTGATGTCCTCATCGCAGACATCAGGGCATGGTAAAAATGAATATTATGGATGCTGGCCAGGCGATAAACCAGGAGTTCACTCGCCTTGAAAAGATGTCGCAAATAGGCCTTACTGAAATTTTTGCATGTGTAACAAGGGCAGCTGGCATCCAGGGCTTCGTGGGCGTCCTTCTCTCTGGCCGCCTTCACCGAAACAGGACCATCCCAGGTAAACATGATCCCATGCCTTGCATTCCTGGTCGGCAGGACACAGTCAAACATATCGATCCCCAGAGCCACAGCGTGAACCAGATCCTCCGGTTTGCCAACACCCATCAAATAGCGTGGCTGATCCAAGGGTAAAATATCAGTGACCACATCAGTAATAGCATACATATCCTCTTTGGGTTCACCCACACTTAAACCACCAATGGCATATCCATCAAAACCCATGTCTACAAGTGCGTGGGCACTGGTTTTTCTAAAATCGGGATAGACACTACCCTGGACAATACCAAAGAGTTGCTGCGCATGGTCATATCTGGGTTTGGTGGATTGAAAATAGTCCAGGCTACGCTTTTCCCAACGGTGGGTCAACTCCATTGATTTCAGGGCCACTTCTGGTGTGGCGGGGTAGGGAGTACATTCATCAAAGGCCATGACAATATCCGACCCTAAGATGCGTTGAATATCCATGCTTATCTCAGGACTTAATCGATGACTGGAGCCATCAATCCTCGATTGAAAAACTACGCCCTCTTCACTAATTTTATTCATCTGTCCCAGCGAAAAGACCTGATATCCGCCACTATCTGTTAAAAGGGGATGCTTCCAACTCATGAATTTATGTAAACCACCCGCTGACTCTATGACATCCATACCGGGACGCAACAAGAGATGGTACGTATTCCCAAGAATTATCTGAGAACCTGTTTCAATCAAATCGTCTGGTGAGAGTGCTTTAACAGATCCCGCTGTACCAACAGGCATAAATACAGGCGTTTTAATGCTCCCATGTTCGGTATGAATCTCCCCTGCCCGAGCCTTGGTTTCTGAGCAGCTGACCAAGTCGTTTAATTGCATTGTGCCTGGATCAAGGTTTCAGTGATTAGAATAAGGATTGCAAAACCGTTAAAATATTTCATCAACGGCCTCTGATAAACTCCGAACAGGCGTGATAGTCAGACCAAGATCCAGTAAATCCTTATGCTCTCCGAAAGGCAGAATAATGCGACTAAAACCCAGTTTTTTTGCTTCAATTACCCGTCTTCTGATCTGGCCGACATTTCGGACTTCGCCACCGAGACCAATCTCCCCAATAATCAAATCGCCGGCGTGTACGACCTTGTTTTGCAGGCTTGAAATAATAGCAATGGCAACACCCAGATCGGCGGCAGGCTCAGCGATTTTCAAACCGCTAACAACATTGATAAACACATCTGAAGTACCCAGTGGAAAACCTGCACGTCGCTCTAATACGGCCAACAGCATTTGCAATCGTCTCAAATCAAATCCAGTAACGTTACGCTGGGGGTTGCCATAAGAGGCACCAGCAACCAGTGCCTGTACTTCAAGGAAAAAGGTTCGACTTCCCTCCTGGCTTGTTACAACCACGGTACCACTTACATCACTGTGCCGTTGAGAAAGAAATAATTTGGCAGGATTTTCCACCGGAATGAGCCCTTCCGGCACCATTTCGTATACACCCAACTCACTGGTGGAGCCAAAGCGGTTTTTTGCTGCGCGTAACAATCGAACCTGAGATTGACGATCGCCTTCAAGATACAGCACGGTGTCAACGAGATGCTCCAGCATTTTGGGACCTGCAAGGAAACCGTCCTTGGTAATATGACCCACCAGAATGATGCAGACATTCATTTCTTTGGCAATTCGAAGTAGTTGGGCAGCACTTTCCCGGACCTGGCTAATACTGCCGGGAAGATTCTCCCCACTCTCGGAATAGGCAGTCTGAATGGAGTCCACAATAACCACCACGGGCTTTTTCTCGCTGATCCCCCTGGACATATTCTCAACCATTGAATCGTTGGCAAACATTATTTTTTCTGCTTTTACACCCAGTCGATCCGCGCGCATGGCCAGTTGTTCCCCGCTCTCTTCGCCGGAATAATAAAGAATTGAATGACCCGCCTCAGCCATGAGGCCGCTTAGTTGGAGCAAGAGTGTGGATTTTCCGATTCCCGGTTGTCCGCCAAAAAGAATAATACTACCCTTAACCAGACCGCCACCAACCACTGTATCAAATTCTGCCTGGCCTGTTTTTATCCTATTCTCAGAATCGCGGGTAATTTTGTTAAGAGGCAATAATTCGGCACGCTGCGAATTGCTGTGATTCACTTTTAGGGGTGACTGTTTAAATTCCTTCACAGTTTCCCAGGCACCACAACTGGCACAGCGACCCACCCATTTAGGATGTTCCGCGCCACAATCATCACAGACGAACACTGTCTTACTCTTGGCCATAATAGTGTTATTTGATCCGTTTAAAAAACAAGGGTTGCTACTGCGTAATCATTCACCAGAATGAAGGTGGCTGAGATGACAAATGCCTGAATTGCAGCCCTACCCACACCAGTAGCTCCTCGGGTTGCCCTTAAACCCACCCAACAACTGATCAATCCGATGGAGATGCCAAAGCTGAGCGCTTTCAGAAGACTGGGTAAAACATCCTCAGTAAAGACGAACACCGATTGGAAAGAATTAAAAAACATCTGCACGCTTATGTTGAAGAAAGCATCTCCAATAAGAGCAGCAGTAAAAAGGGCAATGATGTCAGCGATAACAACGAGAAGTGGGAGCATAATAATCATGGCTACTACGCGTGGTGCGACAAGATGGCGGATTGGATTAATAGCCATTACTTCCAGAGCATCAATCTGTTCCGTAACTTTCATGGTAGCAATTTCAGCTCCGATGGATGACCCGTTACGACCTGCTAAAACCAGGGCAGTTAAGACCGGACCCATTTCTGACAGAATACCAATAGCCACGATCTGTCCAAAAAACCTGGGTGGGAGTGTATCCTCCAACTGATAAGCACCCTGCCAGCCGGCGACGGCTCCAGCAAAGACTGCGATAACACTAACCAGCGGAATTGCTGTTACTCCCAGACGATAGAGCTGTTCGATATATAAAACTCGATCTTGATGAAAAAAGCGTACAAATTTTATGGTTTTTCCCAGAAGAATAAACACTTCACCGATATTGGCTACCAATTCAATTGTTTCACGGCCAAGCAGCCTGATCAGTTTCAACATTAAAAATCTAAACCTAATGACCAGATATGCTGACGATTGGGCCAGAGCGTTTTCTTGGACATATCAAAAGCCATATCATAGCGCAACACGAAAATACCCAGGTTCATGCGCATGCCGAATCCAGTGCCCCAGTAACTGTTGTTCTGATCAGTGAAGAGAATGTCTGTTAAGGTTAGGCCGTCTATTTGATCGGCATTCCAGGTCTTTACCCAGTCGCTGAAAATTTCGCCCCTCACGTTGCCGATAACCAGCGATATAGGCCATCTCACGGAGAGGTAATCAATGAAGGGGAAGCGAAACTCAGCGTTAAAGGCCGTATAGTGATTTCCAGTATAGGCGAAGTACGGCACGCCTCTGATGGGTACAACATACTCAGAAAAATAGAGATCCTCGTAATCAGATAGATAATCGATATATGATCCATCGAGTTGATAGTTTATCCAATTCGATATTCCACCAGCCAGGAAGGTTTCTGGGTTTTTGCCGTGACTACTTGCTGCAGAAGCTCGCAGTGCGAAGGAATATTCCCGTGAAACATTGAAATAGCGGCGGATGTCGGTTCGCAATGAGACAAATTGGCGTGAAGAGTTTGGCATGTCAGGAGAAAATTTTACGCCAGCATCCACCCTCCAGCCCGATACGGGGTACAGACTACCATAAAGAACATTATCAAAGCTCAGCTGTAGCTCTGGGAGTATGTAAGTAGCGTTGGTGGTGAATATTTCATCCTCCCGATCTTCGATAAGACTCAGGTAGGAAACACTCTGATAAATGTTCAACCAATTCACGCTGGCTTCCAGCCTGGAATACTTTGAAAAGGGATAGTCCATGCCAACAACGGAACCATATTTTCGAAAATGCCACAGTGTCAGATAATAATCTGGCGTAATATTGACATAATCATCAGGTAAATTGAATAGCATGAAATGTAAATTTGCTCGCCGGGGTAAATAGTCGTATCCCAAAACCAGATCAGAATTATCCAGATTACGATAAAGCTCAAAACCAAACTGGATCTGATGATTTCCCATAATATCAGAAAAAACCATAAGGGCATTTCCCTGGACACCAAAAAAGTTGCTATAACCTGCCTGAGCATCAACCAGATCGACGGTAAAACGTGTTCGGTATTCGTTGACTTCATATGCACCAGTGCTATCAACGGTATTGAGAACCACAGGATCCGGTGCAACGCCTGTCTTGTTGTCATTGAATCGATCGCCATAGGCAAACACATGGGTCTCAAATGGATTTACAATTCTTTTTTCTGGAACCGGCATGGAATCAGAATATGTAAGATCTAATTGCACGTTTTGTCTTTGCAGATAATTTGATAATGAGGGCATCTCAACTGACCGGCGTAATTGGAGAGGATTATTAATGGTGAAAATATCCCAACCGCTTTTTTCGTAACCTGCGAAAACCAGACGAGAATCATCCTTGCTCCAGCTAATCTGAAAAATACCGGTCATAATGTCAGTGACGGATGTCTCCAGGCCTGTCTCAAGATCTTTAAAAAAGATATTCCAGATTCCACTGCGATCAGAAGTGTATGCTAACGTGTTGGTTGTGTTAGCATAGGTGGGTGAATCCTCGCTGCCCGGGCTATTGGTTACGCGATTAATTTGACCAGACTTAATATTTAAGGTGTAAATATCGGTTGCTCTAAAGTCATGATTTTTAAGAATATTGCGGCCCTGGGGTGATTCAGAATCAATCAAACCAGTGAGTAAATTTCCCCCACGGTCAGATACAAAAGCAAGTTCGCTTCCATCTGGGGACCAGGAGGGTCGGGTATCGGAGAATAAATCTCGCGTGATTTGCGTCACTTCCTTCGTTTTGATAGAATAAAGGAAAATATCGCTTGCGCCATCCTTGAGCCCTGAGAAGGCTACAGTCTGACCATCGGGAGACCAGGCGGCAGTAAATATCCCATCCAGCCCCAGCTTATGGCTATGTTTGGTATCTTTTTCTGTATCATAAAAAATCAGTGCATCTTCATTGCCAGATTTGGCGGAAAACACCAGATGACGATTATCAGGCGCCCATGAAAGACCAGGGCTTAACCACTTCAACTCTTCTAACTCAGCGGTTCTCTGACCGGAAATAATTTTGTTCAGTTCACGCCCACCATCAGACGACATGACGTAGATATCAGCGTAGCCAGAACGATCAGACAGGAAAGCAATTTTACCACCATTCGGGGAAATGGCCGGGCTCACATTAAAATAATTCTTTGTCTTGGTATGATCTGTCAGACGATGTCCAACATCATCTAAGTTGCTGCGACCCTCAATGTCAGGCCAATAATCCTTTCTGACGGAAAAATGCCACTTCTCAGTCAGCGTTTCAAAATCAAGATGGAGTGTGTTTTCAATTGCTTTTGGAACGTCCTTAAGATGTCGTGTTTCGTGAAAGATTTCACCAATCCGCTCAACACCAAAGGTTTCACCAATATATCTGACCACACTCTGCCCACCCTTGTAGGCCATGTAATAGTTAAGATATTCCACTGGAGGAAGACTGCCATTAATGGCTGCATCCCTGATGATCATATCGGCTCTTGAATCCCAATCGAGAGAGGAATATTCTGCGTAACCTTCACTCAGCCACAATGGAATATTCACCCTCATTTTGCCAGAAACAATGGATTGTACATTGCCACCAAATATCAGATCATTCACGATGGCATGTGTCAGCTCATGGTGAAGTACGTGCCTGAATTGCTCGTAGCTACCTTCAAAGGGAAGCACGACCCGATTTTTAAATAACTCCGTAAACCCGCCAATGCCCTCCTGGAGATAGCCCAGAGTCACGTTGGTCTGCTGGAAATCATTGTGTGAGTTATAAACTAAAATCGAAATTCGTTTGCTTAAGCGCCAATCCAGCTGGTAGGATATTTGATCATAAGATTTTTCAGCCACGTCAGCGGCATAGTAAGCAATTGATT
>JABMOT010000240.1 GCA_013202385.1 Fidelibacterota bacterium | reverse complement strand
AATCTGCCACAGGAAAATCATCAGGGACATCCACATTATCATCAAATCCAAACCCTGTGTTACTGAATACCAGCCGATAAAGGGGAGCAGGGCACCAGGAAGTGAGCCAATCAAGGTGCTCATGCTTGATCTCGATTTTAAGGGGGTGTAGGTCCAGACATACAGGCCACCACACAAAAAGGTCGCCATTGCCGTCGCTTCATTGATGAGAAAATATTGCAGGACCAATCCCAGGACAAAAACACTCAAACCAGCAATGAGGGCAGTACGGGGGGCAATTTTCCCAGCAGGAATCGGTCGGTCTTGTGTTCGCTCCATTTTTGCATCACCGTGCCGCTCATAGTATTGATTCAAGGCGAATGTGGCAGCGTTGGCCAGTCCTGTGGTGAAGACGAGAATGATCAGGGAGAACCATTCAAAGGAGAGACCGGTTTCATTCAGGGCATACATGTGTGCGAAGACCACCATGAGCATTATCATGGGAATGGGCTTAAGGCGGAACAGTTGGACGTAGGCTTTTAGCATATTCTAAGCTTCGGTGTTTGGGTCATTCTGAGGACTTTGACTTCGCTCAGTACAGGCTCCGGGAAGAATCTTGATCCAACAAGGGGAGCCTATTCATTTCACATCAATCCCAGACAGAAGCCAATTGTGTCTTGCTGAGCTCGTCGAAGCATGACCGTTATGTCCTTCGGCGGGCTCAGGATGACGAGGGTGCGGGGTGACGTAACCAGGCATTATTCTGACAATTCCTTGATGTGCTCGATAATAGCCATGATTTCCTCTGCTGTCAGCGGTAAGGGCGGCATGAGGGGTTGATACCCCTTGACGATATCTCTGGCTGGTTCAAGCATGGATTGTTTCAGATAGGCTTCATCAACAACGATTTCGCGCTCTTCACCGTTCGTGACAACAATTTCTGTCTTTCCAAAGAGACCTTTAAAAGAAGGACCAACCAGTTTCGTTCCATCGCTACTGTGACAGGCAAAACAACCCTTGGAGGTAATCAGCGCCTTGCCCGGGTTTTGAGCCAGTTGTAGCATCTGTTCCGCAGATTGTTCATCAAGCCAGGCTTGATAATCTGGTTTTGTGAGGACGTGAACTTTTGTGATCATTTGAGAGTGGTTCAAACCGCAATATTCAGCACAGAATAGATCAAAGTCACCAATCCGACTGGCTTCAAACCAGGTGTAGTTGTCTTTTGCTCCTTCAGCTTTTGGTACGACATCCATTTTTACTCTGAAGGCTGGGACATAAAAGGAGTGGATCACATCGGCCGAGTGGAGGGGCAAATATATGGGCGTGTCTGCTGGAACGGTCAATCCGTCGGCAGTATTTTGCTCCAATCCGTTTGGATAAGTAAATTTCCACCACCACATGCCAGCATCGACCCTGATTTCCATGGCGTTTTCGGGAACATTTCTCATCTTGAGAAAGCCCTTGGCACCAAAATAGAAAATGAACATCACCAGGATGGTGGGAATAATGGTCCAGACAATTTCAAGACCCGTGTGGCCTTCAAGATTTGAAGGTGTGGGGTTGTTTTTACGACTGTATTTGACAATGCTGAATATCATAAATCCCGTGATGCCAACGAGACATAAAATCGAGATGATAAAGATAAAATAGAAGCTGAAGTCTACATCTTGACTAAAAACGGAGGCTGGGTTGTAGTTTACGTTCATGCTAGCACTCTGAAGGAATAGTCTGAAAAAGTGAGGACAAAAATGGCCAGCAGGGTGAAAAAGGCGACACCGAGAAAGAGCTTAAAGATCAAGGGTTCGTGATTCAAGTGCATAAAGAAATATAACACCAGACCAGCTTTCATAGATGCAACCGCCATTGCAATTAACAGGGATGTCGTATTTCCTACATCAAGCCCGGACAAAAGCACTGTGGATATGGTGAGCAGGATGAGCGCTGCAAAAACGATAATCGGTAAACGAGGACTCTGAGTTTGTTCGTGAGTATTCATGATAAATCCCCCTATGCGACCAGGTAATAAAGTGGAAATAGAAAAATCCAGATCACATCAACGAGGTGCCAGTAAAGCCCACAGCGTTCCAGAACCCCATGGTTTTCCGGATTAATCGATCCTTTGGAAATCCAAAAATAGACGATGAGCATCCAAGTGGCTCCAATGATGATATGCAGGGCGTGGGTCCCCGTCATGACAAAATAGAGACCAAAAAAGAGCACCTGGCCAACGGGCAGCATTTCTTCTCCAGGTGTTAAAAGTGGTGAGCCATGTCCGGCAGCTATCCCTTTAACGGTTTGGAGAAAGATGTGATGGTCAAACTTGGCGCTCCACTCAAAACCCTTGATTATCAAAAAGGCTACTCCCAATGCAACCGTGGCAAGCAGTAAAAGCTTTGCCAGCTTTACCGACCCCTTTTTCAGGGCATCCAATGAAAGCACCATGGTCAGACTGCTGGTTAAAAGAATGATGGTGTTAACCGCTCCAATGGTCGTGTTCAAATTTTCAGCAGCCAGCTTAAAATCCTCAAGATGGGAGGAGCGGTAAACTGCATAAACCAGAAAGAAGGCAGCAAAAAGAAAGAGTTCGGTGTAAAGAAATAGCCAGAACCCTAATCGGGTTCCCACCTCATCATGATGATGTTCCACGGCAAGGACTTGATCAGTCATGGGACGCTCCTAGAGATGTGCCGGCCTTCACTTCTGCGCGAAACGCTTCATAGTCATAGGGGTCGCGGGTGATTACCGGATCTACTTCAAAATTGAATAGGGTGGGGGGCGTCGCTGTTTGCCATTCAATGGTTGATGAGTTCCAGGGGTTTGGATCTGATGTCCGTTTTCCCTTCAACAAGGCGTGAATCCAGACAGCCAAAACAATAATGACACCGGTGACCAGGATCCATGACCCAATGGTTGATGCCAATTGCAGCTTGTTAAAGATGGGAATGTCGGGATAGGTTTGATAGCGTCTGGGCATTCCATAATAGCCCAGCAGGAGCATGGGAAAATAGAGGGCATTAAAACCAATAAACATAAATCCGAAACCAGCTTTCGCCCATTTCATGGAGTACATTTTCCCAAACATTTTTGAAAAGTAATGGAAGACACCACCAATCAAGCCAAAGGCGGCACCGCCAAACATGGTATAATGAAAGTGGGCCACAACAAAGTCAGTATCGTGAAGATGGATATCGGTGGAAAGCGATCCCAGGAACATGCCGGTTAAACCACCAATACTGAAATTAAAAATAAAGGCCAGGGCAAACAGCATGGCTGGAGTCAAGGTAATTGAGCCCTTATACAGCGTCGCTGTCCAGTTGAAGACCTTAATTGCCGTCGGAATGGCTACAAAAAAGGTTAGAAAAGAGAACAGGAGGGCGGCAAAGTCAGACATTCCAGTGGTAAACATATGGTGTGCCCAAAGCAGATAGCCAACACCGGCAATACTGCAGGAGGCTATAGCAATACTCTTATAACCAAAGATGGGTTTCTGGCTATTGGTGGGAATGATCTCACTCACAAGACCCATTGAGGGTAGAATCATTATGTAAACGGCAGGGTGAGAGTAAATCCAAAAGAGGTGCTGAAATAGAATCGGGTCTCCTCCTTTTGCTGGATTGAAAAAACCCACCGGCATAATGCGCTCGATGACAATCATCAGCAGGGTAATTCCGACCACGGGGGTGGCCAAAACCTGTAGCCATGATGTGGCATAAATTGACCAGGTGAACAATGGCATTTTGAAATATCCCATGCCTTTGGCGCGCATCCGATGAACCGTTACAATAAAGTTGATCCCTGTAAGAATGGTTCCCCAGCCCAAAATGAAGGTCGCTGTGAGCATCCAGGACACCGAATCAAAGGCAATTCCCAGCACTGAAATAGTTTGGGTGTTGATAGAGTAGGGCGGCGTGAAAGTCCAGCCTGTATCGGCTCCCCCCAGGAGGACACCGGTTACAGCCATGATTGCGCCGAACAAATAGAGCCAGAAAGAAAGCAGGTTGACCCGGGGAAAGGCAACGTCCCTGGCGCCAATCTGTAGCGGTAAAAAGAAGTTGCCCAGAATCGCTGGAGCTCCTGGTACAATAAAGAGAAAAATCATAATAATGGCATGGAGCGTGAAAAAGCTGCCATACATCTCCACAGGAATGATTTCCCAGCCCGAACTCGCCGGAAACATTTTTTGTAGCTTCATTACAAAACCAAGACATACTGCCACAAAGAAGAATGTGAACATGGCCATGGCGTACATAATGCCAATTCGTTTGTGGTCAGTGGACATAAACCAGCTCATAAAACCCTTGGTCCATTTCGGGTTGGTGTGGCTGTTTAAATAGCTTTGACTCGCGGCCTTATCCATGCTTATGCGTCCTTCGTTTCAAGTTCTGGAGCTGTTTTTTTTCGGCGGAGCAGGGTTGTGAGAACCACAACGGTGAACAAGATGGAGAACAGAATGATCACACCGGCAACTTTAAGAAAGTCGAAGTAATAACCGCGACCATCTGGTTCTTCGGCAAAACAGAACTGTACAATTTTTTTAACCGTTGGCGCCCACCGACCCTCCATGGCATTGGTCACTGACACCATAATCTCTACGGGGAGAAATGACAAACCGCGGATATAACGTGAGATGATCCCACTGGGCGAAATAATAATTAGCGAGGACGCGTGCATAAAACCATCGGCCTGATCAGGAGCATAGCGAAAACCAACGGATTCTGTCAGTTGGCGGATCGCACTGGAGTCGCCGGTCAAAAACCTGAATGATGATTGTGGCAGATCTTTCTTTCCTTCGAAAAGGTTAAAGTAAGACTGTTTTTTTAAAGCTGCTATTGCATGATCTTCTTTTGGATCAAAGCTCACTGCGACCACATTGTATTTGTCCCCAGGAAGAAATCCTGAGGGCGAATGGTTAATGACATCCACAATGGCATTCAAAAAAGGATTACAGATAGAAGTGCAATTGTAATAAACCAGCGCCAGAATGATGGGGCGACCCTCGCCAGCTTCAGCTAAAGTGATGGGCTGGCCAGATTCGTCCTTAAAGGTTAGATCCAATGAAATTTGTTGTCCCAGAAAACTGTCATCGATCCCGATTTCTGGTGCTATGCCTATCTCTTCTGCAAGACAGAATGAGATTAAGACCAGACTCATTATAATTAAGTGTTTGAACAGCATTTTTACCCCCGGTAAAAGAATACTTGTTTCTACGTTATTGACCAAAGATGATAGTTTTTGTCCTTATCCATTGCAAGCAGGAAATGGAGCCTTTTTGGTATTTGTTTGTATTTGTTGTGCCTGGGAACCCGAGGAGACATATCTATACCTACTAGCCATAGAGTTACCCGGATGTGCGCAGCCTTTTTTTATTATAACCCTGAGCGTCACGCGATTCTCGGCAGGGAGATGGGGCGTTCGGGAGGTTGACTTTTTACCTCGCCTGGAAAAGAAGATGAGTAAAGATGTGCGCTACAGAGATTCTTGGTCATGACATCCCGAGCTTATCTGGAGTATGCCTGTCTGTAATCGATGAGTCCCAGCTTATAGGCGCGATGGATGAGTGGCCATTCGTCACGTCGTGCGAAGAACAGTGTTGCGTAATTTCTTTGTATCTGGCTTCCGTGAAAGAGATAGTACTCCAATCTTGCCAGGCCTTCGGGGTTGGTCACCCCACCCAAGCGGAAATCGATATTCTTGCGAAGCGTAAGGTCTACCTTGTTTGTGAGTAAGCCCAGGAGATCATCGATATCCCTTATGCTGCCTCTTTGGCATTTTTCAATAATTTGCTTGAGCATTTCAGGTTCAATCATGACACTGTTTCCAGATTTCTTTCAATCAATCAACAAACAATTATTCGGCGCTTTCAGGGCTTGCGTTTCCGACGACCTGGTCCCGGTATTTGATCTGCAAGCCTTTTAGAAAATTCCGCAAAATCTGGTCTCGGAGGGGGCGATAGTGTTTGTGTTCCGGTTTACGGAAAAAGGCGCTCAGCTCGTATTTACTGACCTTTAAGTCGGCTAGGACAAGAATATCCAAAACGTCCTCTGCTTTCAGATCCAGAGCTATTTTTATTTTTTTCAGAATAAGATTGTTGCTCATTATTTTTTCTGGCGCAGGCTGGGGTCCATCCTTTTTTCCGCGTTTGTCAATGATGAGGCCGTTCAGGAAAACGGCGAGATCGTCATCATAACAGGCTTTATAGGCCGGGTCTTCTTCCCTTTTGAGCCAGTCACTGATTTCTGCACGGCTCACTTTTTTGTCTGCCAGAGCAAAAATTTCAATCATTTTTGAATCGCTAAGATCAAAGGTATAGCGGAGGCGACGGATGACATAGTTATTGGTCATTTAATTTCCTTTTTTAGCACCAGCGAGCCTGCAGGGCAACCAACGCTGATACCCTCCGCAGCACTGAAACCGTGTTTTTCATAAAAGTGGACTGCTTGTTCGTTACCACTTATGATACCGGCCACAATCGTCTTGAAGTTGTTTCTACTGGCCCAATCGAAAAGATTATCAATGAGTGCCCCGGCAACGCCCTGTCCTCTCACTTCTGGCGAAACCCAGACCTGTAACAGCTCCCCCATGTGGGGTGTATTGTCCATGCGGTAAAGGGCTGCAAGCCCTGCGGGAAGATCATCCTGGAAAGCAATAACGGTTGCCCTGTCAGAACCCTGTGCGCTTGATTCGACCTGGTTGACCCAGCTTTCGGCGCTGCGTTGTTCTGTCTCCTCATAACTGGACCCAAAGGCGTCAGGTGACTCTTTCAAAGCCTGGAGTCTTAGTTTCTTGAAGAGATCGGCTTCGCCCGACCTGATGCGTCTCACAGATAGCATGGTAAGGGTTTACTCATGCTTGTGTTCGGGATAATACACAGCAAGGGCTTCGATACTTTTTTTGAGCGCATTTACTGACTCACTATTTGCGTTCTGTTTCGCCTTCATGGCGGCCAGAATAACCGCATGGTGTTTTTGGAGACGCTCTGCGTAATCCTTCTGGTCGGGTTTGACCCGTTGAGTCAGATAATAATCACTTATGATTCCAATGATCTTTTGGGCATGTTCTTCTTTATTCATGACCCAGCGAACCATTTGGTTCTGTGATTGTACATCAGTCTTGCCTGAGAGAGAGATCATCATTTCGACTGATTTATTTATTGTTGTCGCGTCTTCCCGCATGGATTGAAGCCTGAGATCGTCATCATAGATACCACAGGGAATCTGGCAGTGTGCCTGTGCGAACGGGGGAATGAGTAGTCCAGCGCTTATTATTACAAAGAGTGATATTGCTTCATATGAGTATTTCATTGTTTATTCTTCTCCTTTTATTTCTGCTCTCTTAACATACGTTTTTCTGCATCCCTGCTCCATGGCTATTTTTTGGGGGGACACAAAACTCCTCCGCTAATCCAACATCTTTTCGATGTGTATCAGATATTGGATGGCATAGGTCTTTGCCCGTTGATTTCCTGGACCGTTTCGCAATCTAAGGTAAAGCTCTATGGTCTTTCGCAATGCTACGAGTGTGCTTTTGGAACTATAAGTTGGGAGGGTATCTTTCAATTCTTTGAGCTCAGTCGTTGTTGCCTGAAATTCGATTTTTCGCAATCCTTGTGGTCTGGCGCCGTTTTTGGCTAACAACAGCGGCCCCAGAACTGTTGCCCGCATATAGCTCATTGAGTCAATGGCTTCAAAGAGCTCACCGCGTCCGATTTTTGACGCTGTATAGTGAATCCAGGTCCAGAACCGAGCTTCGATCCATATGGGGTCGGGTTGGGGAAATTTTGCTGCTGTTTTATTAAGCAGGCTGGATATCTGATCAGCTCTTTCCCAGAGAATCAGTGGATTTTCTACTTTTTCTTGTATGTCGTCCAGGGATACAAATTTGAAGTCGATGTGGAGCAAGGGAGGCCCATACAAACAGATTAACAAACGGGGCTCGCCCACGTGTTCACCGGTAAAACATTCAATCAGCGGGCCAATTCCAGCAGCAATGGCTTGGCGCTCTGCCATGACCTCCTGATAATGTTTTGGGTCAATATAGAGGACCAGATCGATATCGTTAAATTGATCCATTGTATCTAGTAGGAGAGAGCCACCGGCAGCCACGCCGAATATTCTTGAATCATGCTTGAGTTCTGAGACTGAATTGTCTATGAATTTTTTATGAGGATCGGGGAGCTGGTCAAAAGTTGCCATCACTTTTAGAATATTCCTTAATTGATCATTTTTACCGGGGCTATTTATTGTCCTTTAAATTTCGTCGCTGTTGTGATATTTCCTTCCAGCGTTGTTTTTCTTTGATGGCAGCGCGGATATCCTGTTTGCGTTCCAGGTGAAGCAGCTCCTGACGGAGTTTTTTGAAGTTTTCCATTCGCTCTGGGGCCAAAACGCCCTTTTCCGCTGCGTCGCGTACGGCACAACCCGGTTCCGTTTCATGAGAGCAGTCAGAAAAACGACAATTGCCAGCAATAATTTCAATATCAGCAAAGCCTTTATCGAGAACATCTTCTGCCCCCCACAGTTGCAGCTCGCGCATTCCAGGTGTATCCAGAAGCAATCCGCCTGTTGGGAGCAGCACGAGTTCGCGATGGGTGGTTGTGTGACGCCCCTTGCCATCCTTTTCTCTTACGGAAGCCGTCCGCAAAACATCCTGGCCTGCCAGGTAGTTTATAAGTGTCGATTTTCCCACGCCAGATGATCCCAGAAGTGCAATGGTCCTGCCTGGTACCAAATATTCACTCAATTCAGCTATCCCGCTTGCGTTCAGAACGCTGACAGCGTGAATCGGAACCCCTCCCACGCGAGTGGCCAAATCTTCAATAATTGCTTCTGCCTCAAGCGTTAGATCGGACTTCGCCAGGATTACAACGGGTGATGCACCGCTTTCCCAGACCAGGGTGACGTACCGTTCCAGACGCGCTGGGTTCAGATTTGCATCCAGAGATGTTACGATCCACACCGAATCGATATTGGCAGCGATTATTTGTTCGTCCGTGCGTTTTCCTGGCGTTTTCCTGGAAAATTTTGATTGGCGTGGCAAAATGGTCTGAATCGTTGCCCGGGCTCCATCTTTACCAGGCTTTATAACAACCCAGTCACCTACTGCTGGTAGCTGGGCCATGCTGGTGGCATGGTGTTCCAGTCTGCCGGAAACTTTTGCTGCGAAATCGCCCGCTTCTGTGTGCACCCAGAACAGATTGCGGTGTTCGGATATGATCCGGGCGGGTATGCCTTGTTTGGCTTGAACACCTTTTAAGCGTTCATCCCAGGTCTTATTCCAGCCATATTCAACCAGGCTCATATGGCTCTAGAGTCCCTTTTCATAATAGGAGGGTTCCAGATTCGTGTATAGCTCTGGATTGTGGTTCCGACGATGCTCGGAGGCGAAATCCCCGGGTTGGGGAGGTGTGGGTTTTGAAAGGGTTGTCAGGATTGGTCGTCAGATGGTTGATCTTCAGAATCTTCTTCAGGTGTTTGAAGCTCTTCCCCTTCAGCATCTTGCTGCAGCTTTGCTTCTTCTTTCAGTTTCCGTTTTTCTTCTTTCTTCTTTTTCTTGGCAACGTCTCTCTGGTGTTTCGCAAACGCATAGTTGGGTTTGGCCATTGGTCTTCCTTTTTATTTGTCTTCACGGTGTTGATTAACTGTGGGACTGGTTATGTGATCAATCTAAGGTCTATATCGCTGTATACACATAGAATATCGGTTTGAAACTTGATTTTGGAATAGGGTTTTGGGAGGCTCGAAGTGATAACAAATGAAAGCGGGTCAATCTGCCGCCACATCTCGGAGACCGAAACCCCGCCAATCACCAAGTGGACCTCCGAAAGCGCCCTGGTCATTAAGAGAGCCGTCCACATCGTTATACTCAGAAGCTGGATTCCCCTGGTCAATACAAGGAGAGTATGGCAAAAGCCTGACATCGCTGGCGGAGACAAAGTCAGGATCCAGATCATCCGTTCCCAAAAAGTTAAAGTTGACGATTACGAGAGAAGCGTCACCAGCAAAAATAGCGATTCTCGAGTCACCCGAAGTGCTTGAATTAGAATGGATGATATTATTCTGGATTTCTTCACCAACAGGATCGATAATCACAATAGCACCGCCATAGTTTGAACTGGAATTGCGATAAATGGTATTGTTTAGAATTGTCGAAACCGAGGATCTGCTTAATATGGCTCCTGCAAAGCTCGTTGCCTGATTATCCATTAGAATGTTGTTCATCAGGGTAACTTCTGAACCCGTGCTGGACAGGGCTCCCCCATCGTCTGCCCGGTTATTTTTTATTATGCAATTGGTGATGCTCACCCTTGAATTTCTTAATGTAACACTGCCCTTCTCAGGCGTTGAGTGATAGGGGGTTTCTATTTTACTTATCTCGCAGTAACGAAATTGGTTGTCCCCTGAAGACTCGTCTATATTTATACCAAACCAGGCGTGATTAAAAGCGGTGAAAGTGATCGGCCTTTCCTGTTCGCCCACGGAGGTAATTTGGCCAAAAACAAACAAAGCCGTGGAGTCGAAAAACAAGATTTTTACGCCTGGCTCAATGAGAAGTGAGTCATTGCTTTCGACTGTGATATCTGCGATAACATTATAGGGTGAACTGTCTTTGGTGAGAATACCACTGACGGAGCCTTGAAGGGTGGTCGCGTGGGCCACTGATCCCGGGTCAGTGATTGAATTGGGAGCGTCTTTTGAACAAGAACATATCAAAATGGCTACCAAAATAATAGTCCTGGTCCTCATCACCTCTTTTGCCTTTGTTCTAATCATGTGGGTTATAAATCTAATTGTAATCCCAGCTGAAACAATCGTGGTGGCTCAAAATAGCGCGGGTCCTGATAATAAGCGTCAAGAAGCTTCAGGAGCTCAGGGTTGTTTGCCTGCCACTCAAGACCCATGCTTGTGTTAAGCCAGCCTGTGAGTTCATTATTTAACAGCTCACCATTATTTGAATACGTATGCTTCAAGGATTGGGTGTTTAGCACATTATAAATGATGCCAAAGAGGCTCAAATCAACGGAGCCCAATTGAAACTTGTGTTTCATGGTTATATCAATTTTTTGAGTGTTTCCAGTTCTATCACCCCAGTGTTCATCCGTTATATAAGCGTTAACAAAAGCTGCATTAGAACTTGTCGATAGATAACTGTGATAGATCGAAACTTCGGTCTGCTGGAAGTGTTTTGGTCCAGCTGTGTTTCTGTAATTAATTACTGAGTTCCAATTAAATGAGCTATAGTCAGAGTATGGATACTGGTGTCCAGCCGTCATATTCTGCCACCCTAAATAATAATCCGATTGAAAAAGATCGTCTTCAACTTTTGTCCTGTTAAAGCTCAAGGATGAGGTGACGCGTATACCCAAAGAACACTTTAATGATACTTCTGAAACCAAACCCTTTACTGTCTGTCTGCCTTCATTTCTGCGCTGAGACCAGACATATTCTGCACCATCGACCTTCGCATTAAATCTATTTTGAGTGCTAATCATATTAGAGTGTTCATTCATAAAGGCGGAAAGGCTTAATCGTCCAATAAATCCCAGGGTAGACTGAAAGCCAAACAGTGTGGTTTTTGTTTCTGGTAGCTTCAGTTTCTGGTTTGGCATGATCAGCATATGTCCCGAAGTAAAATTGTTTGCAAAAAAAGTATCTGTGAGATAGAGATCTTTAAATGCTGGTGTACGAGAATCGCTGTAGTAGCTCAAGAATAATTCGAAGGTTTTTCCAAATTGTTCTGAAACTTGAAGTTGCGGATGAAAAAACGTCTGGGAAGGTACTTTTGAATACAGGCTTGTCTCTTTGTCAATCTTACCTGAATTCATCCACATATTGTCCCAATTTTCTGGAGCATCAAAATTCACGTCAAAGTGGTGTCCCAGAAGCCCAGCCTGAATGGTCGTTTTACCAAATCGCATTTTATCTTGAACCCTTACCCGGATATCTAGTGGCTCTCCTGGTGCTTGATACCCATTCCCCTCCTGGTTCGATTCTCCGAAAATATCAACGCCCAGATTGCTGGTCGTGGCATCCCTGAAAATCCTGAATCTTTGTTCATTTGTAAGATCTTCCACAGCATGGGTGTCTAATTCGTAGGCTAAATCACCGGGTTCCCAGACCCGGTACTCCTGGATAGAGTATTTATTCATATCCAATAGAAGTGCCAGTTGGTGCATTGATAATTGTAGGTTAACGCTCGCGTTCACGCCCAGCCTTTGGGTCTTCTGCCAGTGGAAATCATCCCAGGATGCCCCATATGAGGCAAAATTCATTATCTCTGGATTGGGATTAAAATTTCTCGCGGGAATATTAATCAGCTGCAGTGACAGTGGGCTAAAGTCGTCTGGTACAACATATCCACGGTAGTGTTTTTGACTTATGGAAACACCCATTGAAACGTCCAGGTCGCTGTTGATTTTTGAATTGAGTCGCGAATACAAAAATTTTTCACTTGAAGTCCCAACAGGGTTGTTTTCTGTGTTTATGAGCGAGAATGCATGCTCATAGAAGTTCTCAGAGGTCTCTTCTGCCTTGAATCCTGCTTCAAAATCGGTGTTTGCAATTGAAATCTGTAACTTCCCAAATCCCATTTGGTTCTTATAGTCTGTATTGTTCTTGGAACCCCATTTTTTTGCTAAATTATTAAAGCCCCACATGGTTTCTAAGTGTGAGTCGCTTGATTCTCTCTGCCCGTAAATATAGGGATAATGATCACCCCGTTGGGTCGTCAGCTGCTCCTCGACAAGACCAAAAAACCAGTACTGTCGGTCATCCATTGCCTCTAGAAGGAATTCACCATCTACCCAAACCTCCCCGTTATAGACAAGACTTCCATCATTTGGATCAATCGTCGTTGAAATTTTTGACCAGTCAATTTCAAATTTGTGGCGATCCAGAGAAAAGTGGGGAGCGGATGATGGCTGTATATCTTCTGATAGTGTCTGTTCATAAGAGACCAGAATTTTGAGACCTTTGTAGACTGGACCACCCAGCGAAACTCCCAGGCGTTGGTTGCCATAGGAGTAGAGCGTGTTTTCTACGCCATCGCCTCGTTTACCAACGCCCTGAAAAACATCCGTTGCTATGTTAAATGTCTCAGATAAAGCGAGTGTTCTAATTTGAACGACCCCGGCTGTTCCTGGAGACAGCCTGTTGGAACTGTTTCCAGGATATATGACAATTTCCTGAATTGCTGAGAGGGGCATTCCAAAGTCTATCCCTATCTCGTTCAAATACTTATGAAATGTCTCATCTATATAGACAGCCATTTCTCCTGCAGGTTTTCCAAAGAAGAACAACTCACCATTGGTCATGTCAAAACCGGGTTGCAGAGCCAGCAGTGCCTGTAAGGAGCGTGCAGGCATAGCAGATATTTCGGATCTCTTGATATGGATGACCCCAGCTGTTGTCTGGTTTTGATCCGTTTGAGCATTCAACAGTGTGAGACTGAACAGGCAATACAAGATTACATTCTTCAACAAGCTTCTCCCTGAGGTCTAACTATTATCGATTTGCAAAAGTCGGTCCTCGAAAATAGTTAATTATTATCAGCTATTGCTTTGAAATAATTTTGCATTGGTCCATAAGGCTTTATTTTCTCAGAGCAGAACCGTTTTTTACATTCATAAGCGTGAACGATTTAAACAAAGGATTAACATGCCCCTCGCGAAAATTATTTGGACAAAAATTGACGAAGCCCCAGCACTGGCTACTTATGCACTACTTCCTGTTGTTAAGGCCTATACCAAAGATACTGGTATAGAAATCGAGGTCAGCGATATTTCGCTGGGCGCTCGGATTCTCGCCCTTTTTCCAGGGCGACTGACTGACGATCAAAAGCAAGTCGATGCTCTGAAACAGCTGGGGGAACTCACCCAGTCACCAGAAGCTAATATCATTAAACTCCCCAACATAAGTGCTTCAATTCCGCAACTCCAAAGCGCCATTAAAGAGCTTCAGAACAAGGGCTATGATATTCCTGATTACCCTGAAGAGCCAAAAACCGATACTGAGAAAGCTTTGCAACTACGTTTTACCAAAGTTCTCGGTTCAGCTGTGAACCCTGTACTCCGCGAAGGCAACTCTGACCGCCGTGCAGCAAGTTCCGTTAAAAAATTCGCCCAGAAAAACCCCCATGGCATGATGAAAGCCTGGCCCGAAACCGGTTCTAAAACCCGGGTCGCCTATATGACTGAAAACGATTTTTTTGCCACAGAAAAATCGGTGACCCTAGAGAGGGCCTGCTTGGCTAAAATAGTATTTGTAGATAGCAAGGGAGTAGAAACCGTTCTAAAAGACCAGCTCTCACTGCAAAAGGGTGAAATTATCGACACTGCGGTAATGAATGTGACATCTCTGAGAGCTTTTTATGCAAAGACTATTCATGAAGCCCGGCAGGAAGGCGCACTGCTTTCTTTGCACTTGAAGGCTACCATGATGAAAATTTCCGACCCCATCATGTTTGGCCATGCTGTTTCTGTCTTTTTTGGCTCAGCCCTGGACAAGCATAAAGCGGCCTTGAAACAAATCGGTACAAATATCAATAACGGCCTCGCCGATGTCTTGGAAAAACTGAATCGCCTTCCCGCTAAGAAAAAAGCAGAAATCGAAGCTGACATTCAAGCTGTTTACGCAAATCAGCCTGCTCTGGCAATGGTCGATTCAAGAAAAGGCATCACCAATCTCCATGTTTCCAACAACGTGATTATCGATGCTTCAATGCCCAACATTGTTCGCGATGGCGGCAGAATGTGGAATCTCGAGGATGAGTTACAGGATACTGTTGCCATGATTCCAGATCGCAGCTATGCCACCATTTATCATCAAATTATTGAAGACTGTAAGGTGCATGGGCAGTTTGACCCGTCTACAATGGGCAGCGTCTCCAATGTGGGACTCATGGCTCAAAAAGCAGAGGAGTACGGCTCCCACGACAAGACCTTTGAAATTGCTTCCGCGGGTGTCGTTAAAGTTGTCGACACGGACGGAAATACTTATCTGGAGCAGGTCGTAGAGGGTGGTGATATTTTTCGCATGTGCCAAGCTAAAGATGCACCCATCCAGGACTGGGTAAAATTGGCTGTTTCCCGAGCGAAGGCCAGCGGTTCGACAACTATTTTCTGGTTGGACGAGCAGCGCGGGCATGATGCTGAGATTATCAAAAAGGTTCTGCTCTACTTGAAGGACCACGACACAAGCGGTCTGGATATTCGCATTTTAAAGCCCGTTGAGGCGATGAAATTTTCTTTGCTCCGGGTTCGCAAAGGTGAAGATACCATCTCTGTCACTGGAAATGTTTTGCGTGATTATCTCACCGATCTTTTTCCCATTTTAGAGTTGGGAACCAGCGCCAGAATGTTGTCTATCGTTCCACTTATGAAAGGTGGTGGTTTGTTCGAAACCGGGGCTGGTGGATCAGCGCCAAAACATGTCGAACAATTTCTCTCTGAAGGTCATTTACGCTGGGATTCTCTCGGTGAATACTGCGCTTTGGTACCCTCCTTTGAACAGGTGGCAAAAATCAGTAATAACCTCAATGCTACGGTTCTGGCTGAAACGCTGGATCAGGCGATCAGTACTTATTTGGAAAACGGCAGATCTCCATCTCGTAAGGTGGGCGAATTAGATAATCGGGGTAGTTCATTTTTCCTGGCCCTTTATTGGGCACAGGCGCTGGCTGCACAGGATCGCGATCTGGAAATGAAGAACCGCTTTGCAGTTCTATCTGAGCAACTTGCTGAGAATGAGTCACAAATCATCGAAGAACTTCTGGGAGCCCAAGGCCAGCCTGTGGATATTGGGGGATATTATTACCCCACGGTAGAGTTGGCTGAAAAAGCCATGCGCCCAAGTCAGCTATTTAACTCAATTATCGAAGGTTTTTAGGTGTATAAATTTGACTTTAAGTGGCAACCAGGGTCATTTGCCTGTTCGCTTTTTCCGGTTGGATTGATTGTATAAATAGTAATAAGGACTGCTTGAGTGTATGATATCTCAAAAAAGAAGCTTCGCAGTCAATACAAGCAGAAAGATCTTGTTCCTGGTGTCTTTTAAGTAAAAAACCACGGCAATGGAAAAGTGCTTTTAGGGAGCAGCCTAAACATTGCTGGACCCTTGAATGCACATGAGTTTATGCTCTCTATTAACTCGCATCGCAATAAAGCGCTCCAAGCAGATTACCATTCTTTTGGCGCAGCTGCGTTTTATTTTGACATCCTTGGTATTGTAAAAGTCACTGATGATGCCTCGTTTAATCTTGAGGCAGAGCTTAAGACCCTTGAACAACTCTGGCTGGATGCGTTGAAGCCCGTTGGCGTGGGGGGCTATAATTCAAATGATTCAATCAGGCAGGCGTAAAAGGGGGGTTGTAAAGCTCCTGTTTTTGCGGGGTTGAAAGACACGACTGGAGCAGGTCTTTCTTTCCATCCCGAGAAAAGTGACACCCTAAATCCATGCGACCACTGACGATGAAGTGATTCTTCGTCCTGTTTAAACCTCCATAATTCAAGACAACTTGTTTTTTCGCTTTTGCTTTGGTCCGTTTTGTTTATATTTCGCCATATAACGAAATGAGTTAACCAAATGCGAAACACCACGCGAATTTTTAAAGCTTTATCCGATCCAAACCGCTTACGTATTTTAATGATGTTAAGGGAAAAATCTCTGTGCGTCTGCGAAATGGTCGACGTGCTTAATCTCGCAAATTCAACCGTTTCAAAGCATTTGTCCGTTTTGCGCAATGTGGATTTAATTTTGGATGAAAAACAGGGGCGCTGGGTTAATTACCGATTGGCAAACAGTGACGAATCACCAGATATTGGCTTTGTGCTTAATCATCTTGAGCTACAATTAAAAGATTCCAGTCAAATTACCCAGGACAGGGAAAAGTTGACAACTGTAGATCGTTTTGTTCTCTGTGCACCAGCGGTCGTTTCCGTCCATCAAACGGGTTGATTCTATTCGACAAACCGAACATAATTAAGGGGGCTTTTTATGCAGATCAAGATTCTGGGGACCGGTTGCGCAAAATGCTCGCTACTCGAGCGCAACGTAAAAGCGGTCATTGAGACACACCAGCTTCAAGACATCTTCCTGGAAAAAGTGACGGATTTTGAAGAGATTTTAAAATACAATATTCTCACGACTCCGGGGCTGGTTATCGATGGTGAAACAAAAAGTTCTGGCGGGATTCCCAGTAACCAGCAAATTCTTTCCTGGCTGAAAAATGACTAATCTCATACTCCGTTTTTCCTGGCCAAAGCTACTCCTTTTTAGCCTGCTCGTGATCGCGTGTTCAGCAAAGCAAAAGGAAGCGATAGCCGTTTCCAATCAAGAGCAATCGGCAATTACTTTTATCGAGCTTGGCTCTGTCAAGTGCATTCCATGCAAACAGATGCAACCCATAATGGCATCCATAGAAAAGAAATATGGCTCTCAAATAAATGTCCTTTTTTATGATGTCTGGGAGCCAGACCAAAAGCATTTTGCTGCTCAGTATGGTGTTCGACTTATCCCAACCCAGGTCTTTCTGGATTCTCAGGGGTTGGAGTTGATGAGACATGAGGGATATTTCCCTGAAGCAGAGATCGATGCTTTTCTCTCGGAGCGCGGTTTGCTCGCCCAGGTGATGAACGACTAGTTATGGCAAGCCTCTTTGATGCTTTGACTCAAGCCGTTTCCGGTCAATTTTTTATTGCTTTCCTGGCCGCATTTTTATGGGGGTCACTGAGTGTTTTACTTAGCCCCTGTCATCTCACCAGTGTCCCGCTTGTCATCGGTTATATTTCGAAACAAAATGAGGCCGCTGGTAGACGAAGCGCCGCGCTTGCTTTGACTTACGCTATGGGGTTACTCATCACGATTGCCCTCATTGGGGTGATAACAGCTTTAATGGGGCGGCTTCTTGGTGATGTGGGTCTTTGGGGACTCATTTTGGTTGCAGGACTACTCATTGTCTTCGGGCTCTATCTGATGGATCTCATCCAACTAAACTGGCTTTGGGCCAGAGCCCCAAAGATAGAGCGTGCAGGACATGGAGGTGCTTTGCTCCTCGGTCTGGTCTTCGGTATTGGCCTGGGTCCTTGCACTTTTGCCTTCCTGGCTCCGATTCTCGCGGTGGCGCTTCCAATGGCGCAAGTCTCTTTTCTAAGGGCATTCGCTCTTATTGCTGCTTTTGGAATGGGTCATAGTCTCGTTTTTGTAATAGGCGGGAGTCTCGCTGGTCTGTTCAACACATATGTTCGCTGGGCGGGAGGTAGCCGTGGACCAATTCTGATGAAAAGGTTTGTGGGAACGCTGGTTTTTTTGGGGGGTCTCTATATTGTTTATACGGCTCTTTAGCTTTTCGGTGGATGTCAAGACACTACTCGTTATAAATAATATAAAGGTGCTCTTTTTTGCTCAAGGATAAACGCTTCCTGCTTATGTTTGGATTTATCATCTGGGTTCTGCTGTATGCTTCCCTGATTCCCCTTTCCGAAAAAATAATGTCGCTCCTTCCTTTTGAAAGCACCAGTCATCTTGGAAAAGCTTTGGCCTTTTTTCTCTATGATGCGCCCAAGGTCTTGCTGCTACTCACCGGGGTTGTATTTGCAATGGGTATTATCAATACCTGGTTCACGCCAGAGCGCACGCGGTCATTGCTAGCCGGACGATCTCTTGGTCTGGCCAATATTCTGGCTGCCTCTCTGGGTGTTGTAACTCCTTTTTGCTCTTGTTCTGCTGTTCCTCTTTTTATTGGCTTTGTTCAGGCTGGCGTTCCACTGGGGGTGACCTTTTCCTTTTTGATCGCTGCTCCCATGGTGAATGAAATTGCTCTTACCTTGTTATTCGGACTGTTTGGATGGCGTGTTGCCTTGTTATATCTAGGGCTGGGTTTGAGTGTCGCTGTCGTGGGTGGGCTGGTTCTGGGCAGGTTAGGTGTTGAGCGTTATTTGGAACCCTGGGTACAAAATATTTCAAAAAAAGATATCGCTTACGAGTCTGAACTCAACACTTTTGAGCAGCGTATAAACGCAGGGGCCCTGGCAGTCAAGGAGGTTGTGGGAAAGGTTTGGCCTTTCATTTTATTGGGCATCGGAGTGGGGGCATTTATTCATGGCTATGTACCAGAGAATTTTATGGCATCATTTATGGGTAAGGACGCCTGGTGGTCGGTACCTCTCGCGGTTTTAATCGGGATTCCCATGTACAGTAGTGCGGCAGGTATAATACCAGTGGTTCAGGCTCTGCTTGCCAAGGGAGCCGCGCTAGGAACAGCTTTGGCATTTATGATGAGTGTTGTCGCGTTGTCCCTACCTGAGATGATCATTCTCCGCAAAGTGTTAACCATAAGATTGATCGGTCTTTTTGTTAGTATTGTCGCCTTGGGAATTCTCATGGTTGGTTTCGTTTTTAATCTTGTCTTATAAGGGGTATAAATATGTTAGATGTAAAAGTTTTGGGGGGCGGCTGCAACAACTGTAAAATGACACTTAAACTGGTGGAAGAGGTCGCCTTGGAAAATGGTCTGGAAATACGTCTTGAAAAAGTGGAGGATATCCAAGCTATTATGGCTTATGATGTTATGTCCACACCTGGTGTGGTGATCAACGGAACTGTTGTTCATCGAGGAAGTGTGCCCAGCCGTGATAAAGTTGAAGGATGGTTTTCGCTAGAATAGTTCTATGGCTGGATGATTTCACTTCGGGTGCGGATTTCAACCTGATCCTGACTCACACCGGTTTGTATATAGAGGAGATAGATTCTGGCATTTGAATTGAGTCCAAATATCGCTATTTATGTTTCAGAGCTGGAGAAGACCAAGACTTTTTATATAGAGACACTTGGGTTTCTGGAAATTCCCTCTGTTGGGCCGGAGATAGAGCTAAGATTCAGGACCCAACACTTTATTTATGATGGAGGATGAGGGTTTTGTGGGCGCAATTCACGAGCTTTTTGTTGATAATGTTGATTCTGCCCGTGATGCACTTGTAAAGCAAGGCTGTGAGGTCGTGGGCTGGAGGGGGAGGGGTCAAGATTGTTATATCAAAGACACTTTTGGTGTCATATTCAATCTTTGGGAAAAATAGATCGCGCATCTGGGTGATTTGGGCTTTTTTTTCAAGACCTACACAACTCAAGTCTACTTCAGGTTTATTTTGAAATGCATGGCGGTTTTGCAATTTGCCAATCTTTAGGTATCTCTTCCTTTAATAAAAACAAGTTTAAAAAGAAAGAGTCCATCGTATTTTGAATTTTACCAACTCTTCCAATCTTCTATTCTGACTGCTTTTTTTGAAACGTCTTAATTTTGCGCTATGTTAATAATGGGGGGCGTTGGTGTTTTCGGTCAATCTTTCGCCTTTTAGAAACAAAACTGTTTTTTCAACTTTTCTTTATGTGTTAGCTCCTGCTTGTCTAAACAAAATGCTTTGTTTTGCTTTTTGTTTTAAGGCTTGCCTTGCTTCGATTAATGCACCACGTTTAAACTTCTTTTTTTTTCTTGTGGGTCTACTCGTCATTAAATCGTTATTACCCTATTAAGCAGAGTTTAATCAGAATATTAGACGCGTCTCGGTATTGAACAGCCATCGCTTTCTGTATAGCATTTCGGTTGAAATCTTACAGATATCGGTGCTAGTCAGACTTTCAAGCTAACCCTCATAAGAATCTACGTCCCTGATAGCGACGGTTTAATCGAGACTCTGTTGTTCCCAAAAGAGCTATTTTGTGAAAGCATTTCTGTTTATAGGTGTGGTTTATAGTGGCTTATACCTGCGTAATGCTTGTTATTGGCACATGACTGTTTAACCAGAACATCTTCTTTCTAAAGTGATCTCTCCCAAACGGTCTAAACAATGAGTTCTATATCGTGTGGTCAATTTTGCTTTGCGGGTTGGGACAATGTGTTTATAGTTATTTTACTTTTTCAAAAAGAATATAATTTGTCTTTTTCATCCCAAGATTTGAATACGTCCTTTGGGCTATTGAATTCTGCTTGTCTACGTAAAGACGTAACCCTGCAATTTTTTCTTTGGTTTTAATTAACTCTACCAAGTAATTGTACATTGCTTTATAGCAACCTTGTTTACGAAATTCTTTTTGTACATAGACGCTTTGAATCCACCAGAACAGTCCATTTCTCCAGTCACTCCACTCATAAGTGATCATAAGGCACGCTCTAACTGATCCTTCAATCTCACATACGATATAGAAACCGAGCGCCTGGTCTGAAAGAACAGATTTAACTCCTTCTGTTAAAACAGCCTCGTCAAGTAAATGCGCTTCTGTTTCAAGTGCCATGGCAGCATTGAAGCTTACGATTGATGAGATGTCCTCTGCTATAGCTGTTCTGACATTAATCTGGGTCACGGGATCACTCTTTTGGCTTAAAACCGATTCGATCATATGGATTGATAATGCTGGATATAATGTTTCTCAAGTGTGCGTTGATACGCTTTAGGTATCGAAAATAGAGTGCGAGCAAGGCTGCGCTGGATGTTTCAAGATCCGGGTGATTCTTTGATACAAGCTCCTTTATATGTTTATCGCAAGTAAGACCTATTTCTCTGGTCTCAGAATATATTTCAAGTGCTAATATTTCATCGCCATTTTCGATACATTCCGGCGTGCTTTTAAACATTCTTTTTAAAGTGTCTTCAATTTCATGCAACACCTTAGCATTTGTTTCGCTCGTTAATTTTTGTGGATGCATTTCAGTTAAATCCACCATGTTTTTTATATAATCTCCGATTCGTTCAACATCAACAATAACCGTAGATAAAACTAAACCTGCAGCGAGATTTTTAGATCCCTTTACAGAAAGATGTGTTATCACTTTTCTTCTTATGTCTCTTTCATATTTATTAATGAGTTTATCTTTCTTAAATATCAACTTTTGGGTTGCAATCTTATTTTCACCCCACAGCGCTTCGACAGCATCATTAAACATTTCTGCGTCTATATGAATTGCTTCGTAGGTGAGGTCCCAGGCTTCTTTCAGCAGGTTGTCACTGGTCCATAATAATTTGATTTCTTTCCACATAAAGTTATCCTCTGCTAAAAGTTAAAATAAGATTATAAATAAGATTGGAATAATATATACTGTTGAATATAAAACTAAAAAGATAACGAGATTCTTTTTAGATTTTGAAACATATTCGCTCGCTTTTTCTGCTAAAGTAAGGGGAATCATCTTTAACGGATAGAAAATAACTATCCCAAATATATTAAAGACTAGATGCGCAAAAGCCGCTGTAACTGCAATTGGGTTAGCCGTCGCAAGAGCCGCTAACAAGGCGGTACCCGTTGTTCCGATGTTTGCCCCTAGAGTATAGGGGAATATTTGTCTCAGTCTTACAATTCCAGCTCCTGCTAACGGGACAATCAATGACGTGGTTACTGAGCTGCTTTGAACAATGAAGGTCATTAGCGTGCCCCAGATCATCCCCATAAAATCGTTTTTGAATAGATATTTATTAATGATAATTTCGATTTTATTAACAACTAATGATCTTACTGTTTTTATCAGGAGTGCCAAAGCCCCGAACATTCCTATAATTGATATTATCATTAAAACTATATCATTATATGGAATATTGGAAAACAGAGAGTCTATAAATTCAATTACTGGATTTAGTATAAACTTTAACGGGTTGAACACTTTCATTCCGCCCACCCCTTCAAATGCTTTTTCTAAAAGAAGGGCAGTTTTTTGAACTATATGAAACTTTATTTCTATTGGGAATAGCACTATTACAGCACAAATGTTAAAAAAGTCGTGGACGACTCCAGCAGCGAAAGCTCGTTTAAACTCGAGTTTGTGTCCGATATGACCGAGTGAGACTAGCGTATTTGTTACAGTGGTTCCAATATTCGCCCCCATAATTATAGGAATGGCATTTTCAAGATTTACAACACCTCCAGCGACAAGTCCAACAACGATGGAGGTTGTTGTTGATGAAGACTGTATGAGCGACGTTGCAACAATTCCTATAATTAAACCTGTAAAAGGATTTGATGTAGTCTGCAGCATAGCTTCTGCAAACTCCTTACCAAACAGTTTAAAACTATGTCCGAGAAGGTTAATGCTGAGAAGGAATAAATATATAGTTACGACAACAGTTATAGCTTTGAATATTTTTTGTCTTGTTTCCGGGTTCACAATATCCTCACTGTGCGTTTGAATATCAAATGGATCTGGTCAATTTCTAGACGCTATAATTAATCAGCTATTATCATCAAGGTAATTCGCTCTCATATTTTCACAATTGCTAATTGATTATTTTAACACTTTTTGTTCAAGTTGTTTCTGCATTTTAGAGGTGGTCATCTCTAAACGCTTTATTTGGGTATGGCTGCTATATAGCCAGACTCCATATGCTTTGTTCTTAACCATAATGTGATATTGGAAAAACAGCCAATTGTAGAGAATTAGAGAAGTCTGTGGATTTTTGCCACAAAAGATCGTGAAAGGAACATATGATATCCAAAACTAGCTAAAAATTGTGCTTAATAGTTAATATAAAATGCCAAAAATAATAATTATATGTAATAATAAGTGTATTTAACGTCTATACATATTGTCGCAACCTAGAAATCACAAAATTCACTAAAAATTATATTATAGAGCGAGCCATAACTCGTATATTCGAAACTGTGGTGCACATGTGAGCACCTTTAACATCTTTTTTTATTAACTTCATTGACCACGAGGTCTATATATTACTATAGTAATATTAATTTAATATAATAGTAGTGGTAATTAGGCTAACCCATATATGTTGATAACTATATTTTTAAAATATATAAATCAAATAAAAACAATAAAGAACAGCCTTTTTTCATGAGTTATTGAATGTTATTAAAGTATGAATATATGTTTGTTGATGTGTTCCTGATGGTGCTTAAGCCTGCCTTGCTAACAAATATGATATGGAGACCTCACCAGGAAGTAATGTTAATAACTTTAATGTGAATAATATTTATAACTTTTGATAATCAACATAAACTCAAAAAAAATAACAGCTCATTTTATTTTCTTGAGAGAAAAGACTGTTAATAATTTGTAACAATACAACATTCTTGGAATGCAAAAACTGTATGCCGGTAAAAAAATGATTTAGTGATATTACACAGGCGCCGAGGAAGTGCAGATACGCCTTTGGCTGGATAAAAAGCTACTTAAGTTGAATGTACATTCGATCTCGCTGATCTGAGATCCAAGATTGGTAACGATTTCGCTTCTTAAATTCAAGAGCCATACTCTCAACATCTGACCAATGATCCTTCAGGTTTACTTTTCCGCCCTCAACCCTGCGATGGACAATAATTAAATGATATAGATCAGCACTATAAACGGGCATGGATAGACTTTCAAGCGGGATGTTCATAAGAAGACCACGTATGTCTTCTGGGAGGAGGGAAATATCAGTGAGGCCCATTTTGCCTTTTCGCGAACGCACATAATCGTCAGCGGCCAGAAGCTCTACCTGGTCAGCAAGCGTTGTTGTTCCACCAAGAATAGCCTCACGTATGGCGAGCAATTTATCTGAAGTTATTTTTCGGTCACCATCATCTGCAAGAGGCATAAGCAGAATGTGTGAAACCTTTACCTGGTCACCATCTTTTCCATCTAAGCGTAAAAGATGTAAACCGAATTGAGTCTCAACGATTCCGCTTAACTCTCCTTCATTCAAGGCGAAAGCAGCATCTTCAAAAGGTTTTACAAAAACGCCTCGACCTACAAATCCCAGGCTACCACCGTTTGCGGCTGAACCAGGATCTTTGGAGTATTTTTTGGCAGCATCCTCAAAAGTTGTTTTTCCTGAAAGAATATCACTTTTAATACTGCTGAGTTGTGTTAAGAGCTGCTGTACTTTTTCGTCACCCAGTTCAACAGGGAGGGAAAGAATGGAGAAATCCACCTGTGCATTCTTGGCAGGAAAACTATCCTGCCAGGTTGTGTAGAAGTCCTCAATCTCTCTTCGACCGACCTTGATATTGCTAAACAGACTCATCTTGACCTGTTCAACAAGCAGGTTGGTTCTAATCTGATCTTCATAGTAGGACTTGATTTTGTAATGATCAACACCAAACGCTTCAGCAGCCTTTTTCAAGCTGCCGTATTGCATTTCAATGTTTTGCAGCGACTGTTCAAGCTGCATTTCCACATTTCTTTCCTCGACCTCAATTGTTTCCTGACGAGCATACTCCAGCAATACCTGCTGATTGAGTAATTCCTCCAGGGCTTTAACGCGCAACTGCTGGATGACTTCAGGGGAGGAATAAGAAGGAAGTTTGGCCTGCATTGCAAAGAGTTGAGTTACCTGGTCAACCTCAGAATAAAGAATCGCCTTTTCTCCAACAATGGCAGCCACACCATCTATTAGTTGCTGAGCGTTTGCACTAAAGACAAGGAAGGTGGAGAGAAGTAGAGTGATTATTCGCATTTATTATTACCTGTTTTCTGAGATATTTCCGTAAAGAATGTCTTTGTTAAACAAAAGACTGCTGGCTTTTCTGAGACTATCAACAACCTGGGCTTCAATGTGACGCTGTCTGTTTATTGAGAGGCGAGCAGCTATTTCTTCCCAAACCTCATCAAGACTTTTCAAGGAGCCACGGTCATGCCAGGTTTTCACTTCTACTAGATGGTAGCCCAGATCAGATTGAATTGGACCAAATATTCCGGGGCGTTTCTTTTTTAAAAGGTATTCCTTAACCTCGGGAAATAGATTCTCAACTTTAAAGAGACCGGTTTCTTTGGGATGCATTGCCACAAGAGCCTGTTTTTTTTCAAGATCGCCTTTTTCGATAGCTCTTTCAAGAGCACGGGCATCTTCCTGGGATGGTAAAAGAACGTGAAAACCAAAAAACTCATTGCTTTGACGCCTGAATGAGTTCAGGTTTTTTTGATAGTAATCCTCGATTTCATCGCGACTAATATTCCCCCCGTCCTTTAAAATAACATCCAGCTGTTTATCTGCCAGAAGCCGGCGACGGTAGGTATCTACCCGATAATTGAACATGGGGTCACGATGGATAAGGTTTTTTTCTGCCTCCTGAGCAAGCAAGGTCTCCCGGATCCAGTTTTCCACGAGCAAAGACTTCTGAAGACTGTCCAGCGCCATAAATCCTGGAAACATTAAAACCAATTCATCCAGGGACAAGCGTTCATGATTTACCTTGGCAACCAGATTGTCGTCCCTATTCCGAGAACACGACATCAAGAGGACAATAAGACAGACAACCAGGAGAAAGTGGTATTTAAACATATATTCAGCAGTCTTTATTCACTTGCCACAGTATCAAACCGCGAATAGGCCGCAGAGTAATTAATTTTAAGGGAATGCTCTTTTTTGAGGGATTCGAAAACAGCATTGGTTCGGGCTTCTCGTAACTCGCCCATTATTTCTGTTCTAACGCGCCCCTTTACCTTTTCATAGGGTTTGGCGCCCTCGGGAATGGTATCCTCCAGCCTGATGATAGAATAGCCGTTACCGAGCTTGATGGGACCACTTATTTCGCCTGGATTCAGAGAAAAAGCCGTTTTGCCCATCTCGCCATAGCGACCCTCCTGAAAAGGCGGCAGTAAACCACCAGCATCCTTTGTGGCCTTTCGTTCTGTATAACGACGAGCCAGGTTATCAATTAACTCACCAGCATCAATACGTTTCCTTAGGGCAACAGCCATAAGACTGTCTTTGACAAACACTTCACGAACCTGGACCTTCTTTTTGTCCATATATTTATCAGCTTTGTTCTTCTCATAAAAGGCGACCAGCTCTTCCTCGCTAGGAGTCAGGTTCGCATTTATTTCCTCTGCAATAAAAGCTTCATAAGCATATCGTTCAACGAGAGCATTGATTTTCTCTGCGAATTCTAAATCTTGATTATAGTTTTGCTCATATCCGTAACTAACCACCAAATATTGTGTGACCAACTGGTCAAGAATACTCAAAAGTTGGTTTTCAGAGCTAAAGCGCGGCTTCTGACCCTCGTCAATAGTTTTTAGTTCTTCTATTATCCAGGATGACCCTAAACCCTCACCGCTGAGCCTAAAGAGTGGAGCGCTAAAATTTAAGTTTTTTAGCACTTTGTCCATAGGATCCTGCTTGTTGCTTGATTTTTCAAAGACCAGAAAGAGATCGTGTACATTGTCAGGCAAAACCTCAAAACCAGCGCCTTGTTTTTGATTCTCCAGGAACAGATTTGCCTTCTGACTCAACTCCTGTCCTTTTTCTTTGCCTGCCTGCTGCTTAAGAGAGCTCTTTACTTCATCAAAGGTACCACGCTCAAGCTCACGCTTTGCCTCAAGCTTAATGATGTGGAGCCCGAAGGACGTTTCAACAACACCAGAAACTTCCCCAGGATTCAACTTAAAGGCCTCATCCTGAAACGGACCAACCATTTTTCCCCAACCAAACCAGCCAAGATCACCACCGCTGTTTTTCCCAGAAGGATCGTCGGTAAACTCTGTTGCGAGATCAGCAAAAGACTCACCCCCAGAAAGGCGAGTTTTGATTTGTTCCATTAAAGCCATGGCGGCAGGCTTGCTTCGATCTGAACGCGAACGAGAAGTACCTTCAAATTGAAGTAGAATGTGACGAGCATTCAGTTCCGTGCCAGACTGGTCATAAAGCTCGCGTAGATATTCATCACTTATCACAGCATCCAGAATAGCCTTGGTGTATACGTATTGAAGCATTTGACGCTTTTCTGCTGCTAACTTCTTTTCTTGAATATCAGCGTTTTCACCAAGACCGCGTTCCAGCGCTACCTGGGTGAAAAGAGTCTGTTTTACAAAATCATCAACCTTAGAATCGATAAAGGCGTGATCCTTGCCAGCAAAAGCTGCAGGAGGATTTTTAGCAATAAAAGAGTCCATGGAAATTTCTTTTCCATCTATCGTTGCAAGGGTGTCACTGTCCATACTGGAACAGCCGATGATTATCACGAAGAGTCCCAGAGCAAAGATGGGCATGGCGAAGCGAGCTTTCATTTAATTAACCTTTTAATTATATTAGACTTATCATTTCTCATTTTGATCTGAAAATTTAGACGAGCGTATAAGGCTTTCCAAGAATATTCGAAGAGAAGCCAAAAGGGATTCCGGGCCATTATGGGTCAGGATAAACGTCAGTGTTTTATTGTTCATTATCTCGACCTCTTTACCGGTTTCTCCCAGCGCCCCGGACAGGGCTCTAATGATCTCGCCACCAGCTTGTTCCACATGTTCTGGTAAAAAATCGCACTGAGCCCGACTTCCTTTTATGGAAATAGCCCGGATTCCAAGGGTTTGACCCAGGTTTTTCACCAGAGCTGCATCGATAAGGTTCTTTGTCTGTTCCGGCAAAAGGCCAAAGCGTTCTCTTAATTCTCCGCGAATATCATACAGGACCTTACTTGACTCAGCCTCGGCAATGCGTCTATAGCTGGCTATACGCTCTGCTGTATTTTCTATATACTGGGCAGGAATTTGAACTTCAGCATCGATATTCATTTCGGGCGAGGGAAAGATGACTACCTGGTCTCCCTTTAGTTCTTTTAAGGCTTCAAGGGCATCTTTTAGAATTCTAGTATATAGGTGGTAGCCTATATTGCTGATGTGACCGCTTTGTTCGGTTCCAAAAACATTACCTGAACCGCGGATCTCCAGATCACGCATGGCAATTTCGTAACCGCCGCCATAATGGGCGTGTCTCTCCAGGGCGTTCAGTCGCCGAATGGCGTTAATGCTTAACTTCCGAAAACCCGGTGCAACGAAGAAAGCCCAGGCTTTTCTGTGGGAACGACCAACACGACCACGCAACTGATACAGTTGAGACAAGCCCATTGCATCAGCCCGGTTTACAATAATGGTGTTCGCATTGGGAATATCCAAGCCGGACTCAACAATGGTTGTTGAAAGCAGCACATCAAACTCGCGATGGAAGAAACCAAGCATGACGCGCTCCAGCTCTCGAGGATTCATCTGTCCATGGCCTAACCCAAACCGAACCTCAGGCAATAAGGCCTTGAGACGGCTTAACATGATTCCAATTGATTCCACCCGGTTGTGTACAAAAAAGACCTGTCCGCCACGGTCAACCTCTCGTAAAATGGCTTCCCTGATCCGCTTTTCATCAAAATCCATTACCACGGTTTCGATAGGAAGACGTTCTTTGGGGGGCGTTTTCAACATGGACATGTCTCTGGCGCCCATGAGTGACATTTGCAATGTGCGGGGGATCGGCGTCGCTGTCATGGCAAGCGAGTCAACGGACGTTTTTATTTCTTTAACCCGCTCTTTGTGTTTGACACCAAAACGGTGTTCCTCGTCAACGATAAGCAACCCAAGCCTTTTAAAAACAACATCTTTAGAAAGTAACCTATGGGTTCCAATCACAACATCCAGCACACCCGTTTTTAAATCAAGCAATGTCTGTTTGATTTGCTTTGGTGTTCTAAAACGCGATAACACGCCTACAGAAACGGGGTAATCTGCAAAGCGCTCCAGAAAGGTCTCATAATGTTGTTGGGCAAGAATTGTCGTTGGAACCAAAACCCCAACCTGTTTAGAGTCACTCACCGCCTTAAAAACGGCTCGCATTGCCACTTCTGTTTTTCCGTATCCCACATCACCACATAACAGGCGATCCATTGGGAAGGACGATTCCATATCTTTTTTGATTTCTTCCACCGCCTGGAGTTGATCAGAGGTTTCATCATATATGAAAGACGCTTCCATGCGTTTCTGGAAATCACTGTCCGGGCTATACTTAAAGCCATCAACAACAAATCGATTTGCATATAATTCGATAAGCTCTTTGGCGTAATTATCAACAGCCTTCCGGGTTTTTATTCTTATCTGGTCCCATTCCGTTGTCCGCAGGCGCGTAAGTTTTGGAGGTGTTTCCAGTTGAGATTCATAGAGATGCACCCTGTGCATTTTCTCCACATGCACATAGATGCGATCGCCGGCCTCGTATTGAATAGCCAAAACTTCACGGACGAGCTTATTCACCGGCATCAGTTCGACACCAAGATATTTTCCAACACCATAGTCCAGGTGAACAACGATGTCACCTTCTTCAAAAGCCTCAATTCGGGTAGCAGGCTTTACGGGAAAGGATCTCGGAATAACATTCCGCTTTCTGGTTCGGCCAAAAACTTGATGATCTGTCAGTACGGCTAGTTTGTGTGTATGGTCAATAAACCCCGAAGAAAGGCTCATTCGCACACACTCAAACCGAAAGGACTCAAACAGCACACGCAAACGATCAAGCTGAATATTGCTATATGCACATACGTAAACCTGATAATTCTCATCGTTTAAATGATGGAGGCGTGCTCGAAAAGCATCAAGATTCCGCTGAAACTCTGGCTGCACTTCGATATCTACAACACCATCAAGCTCGGTCTTAATCTGAAAAAAATTGCAAACCTCTTTTTTTGGCCGGCCAGACAAGATCTCAGCCACTCTGGATGAATCGCTAGCCTCGATAATGGGGCGGTATTGAAAAAAGCGTACACCGAGAGGCACTGAATTCAGTAACGGATCAGTCGCCACGTCCAGAAAGGGATTTTCGGGATAGATTGTTATTTTATCAAACGCCTTGTCAGAGCGTTGAGAAGAGGGGTCAAACTCGTGAATTGACTCCAGGGTGTTCCCGAAAAAATCCAACCGAACGGGCTTTTCACGATCACCGGGAAAAACATCAAGGATTCCACCGCGAACAGCAAAATAACCCGGCTCCACAACAAAAGCGTCACGAGTAAAACCATAATCTGCGAGCGCCTGTTCAAGATCAGGCATGGACTGTTTTTCACCACAAGACAAAAAGAGACGCTTAAAAGCATCTTTTGAAACGCCCCCTAACAATTCAGCGGCGCGAGTAACATAGATAGCCGGCAGTCCGCCCAAAAGTGCCCGTAGAGCCCGCCCTGACTGTCCCGTATCTATACCGTCAACCCGATCACTACCGACAAAGTGGATATCTACCCCTGGGGCCAAAGCGGTAATATCGTTTAGGGCGCGTTCAGTAGATGCTTTATCGGGAAGAATTAAAACGGAGGCTCCAGCCGTCAGGTTTGCCTCCAGCAAAAAAGCCAAAAGGGGGGGCTCGACACCGGAAAGCGATGAGCCTTTTAGACTATAGTTCTTTTTTGAAAGGAGCTTGAGGCTAGGGTGTTTCACGTGAAACAAACTGTTTTATAAGGATCATTAACAGGGAGATATCAGCGGGAGAAACACCACTAATTCGCGAGGCCTGTCCAATCGTTTCCGGCCGCATTCGATGAAGCTTCTGTCTGGCCTCAAACGAGATCGCTTTCATTGATATATAATCCACAGCAGCGGGGATGGCCATGCTTTGATGTTTTGAAAAACGCGCAACCTGCAAGCGCTCCCGTTCGATATATCCACTATACTTGGTGTCTGTAGCGATAAGAGTTAACAGTGTGGCGGGGAGATCGCTCATCCAGCGAGGCAAGAGTGAATTGATTTGATCAATGGTTACACCAGGCCGACGGAGAAGGTTTGCAAGAGACTGGTTCTCTGTGACGGGCGCCTGGGTATCAATCAGGGGCGTTATTTCCTTGGGCCGAACATAAACCGCTTCAAGCTCCTTTGCCGCCCTGCGAGCCAGCTCCATCTCTGCGAGCGTCTTCTCGTAAACAGGGGCGGAAACCAGTCCAAAACGGAACCCTTTTTCTGAAAGGCGAAAATGGGCATTGTCATAACGCAACAAGAGGCGATGCTCTGCCCTGGAAGTGAACATTCGATAGGGCTCATCGGTGTCTTTCGTGATTAAATCATCAATCAAAACACCAATATAAGCCTCGTCTCTCCCTAAAATGAAGGACTCTGACCGGTCAATAAAAAGCGCGGCGTTGACACCAGCTATTAAGCCCTGTGCTGCCGCCTCTTCATACCCCGAGGTTCCGTTGATTTGTCCGGCAAAAAACAGACCCGAGATTCGCTTGGTTTCTAGGGTCGCTTTTAATTGAGAGGGCGGGAAAAAGTCATATTCGATTGCGTAACCCGGGCGAATAAACTCCACAGCCTCAAGACCGGGCACCGTCCGCAAGCTCCTTAATTGTACGTCTTCTGGAAGCGAGGAAGAAAACCCATTTACATAAATTTGATCAGCATTGGACCATTCGGGCTCCAGAAACAGCTGATGTGAGGTTTTTTCAGCGAAACGAACGACTTTGTCTTCAATAGAGGGACAGTAGCGGGGTCCAACCCCCTTAATGACCCCTGAAAATAGAGGTGAGAATTCCAGCGAACCCCTGATGGTATCGTGTGTCTGAATATTGGTTTTCGTTATATAACATGCTTCGTTTGGAGGTTGAAAGTCTTCGGTAGAGAAGGAAAAGGGTTCAGGGTTTGCATCCCCAAGTTGAATATCGGTTTTTGAAAAATCGATACTCTGCTTTTTAATCCTGGGTGGCGTGCCGGTTTTCAGCCGTCCCGTCTCAAAACCCAGTGCTACCAGTGATTCAGTGATGCCGACACTGGCTGACTCATTAATACGACCAGCAGAAAACTGTTTGTCCCCGATATGTATTAGACCGTTAAGAAAGGTTCCGTTTGTAAGAATTAAAGCGCTACAAGAAAAGTGGCTCCCATCGCGGGTGCCAACACCTGAAATGATCGGTTTATCGTCATTTACGGTCACGTTAACAGCCTCGCCCTCAAAAATGTCAAGACCAGATTGGTCCTGGCAAACACGCAGCATATATGCGCTATAAGCCTTTTTGTCTATCTGTGCTCGCGGGGACCAGACAGCGCGACCCTTGGAGCGATTGAGCATTTTAAATTGTATTCCAGTGGCGTCTGTGGCTTTGGCCATTTCTCCCCCAAGGGCGTCTATCTCCCGCACGAGATGCCCTTTTGCGAGACCACCTATAGCGGGATTACATGAAGCCCTACCAAGCGCAGCAATATCCATGGTTATCAAAAGAGTTGCCTTGCCGAGCCGACTGGCAGATAGGGAGGCTTCTATCCCGGCATGGCCACCACCCACAACAATCACATCATATGATTCACGTGAAACACTCAAAAAGACAACCTACTTTCCAACGCAAAAACCACTAAAGATCCGATTAAGGATGTCGTCAGGCGTTGTTCTGCCTGTAATCTCACCCAAAATATCCAGGGCCATCCTCAAGTCTGAAGCAATATACTCGGGACCGAGCTCAGCCTCTATTGCGGCGACGCAAGCGGAGACCTGGTCTTTGAACCGAATAAAAACATCACGATGGCGCTCGTTGTTTAAGATTACACCCTCCACTCCTTCGTTGACCATGTTGATAACATGTGAATAGAGTTTCTTTTTGAGGTGGTCAAGACCCTCGCCGGTAGCACAAGAGAGATAAATGTCTTTGGCTGCCGGGGGGGTGATATCAAGGTCAATCTTATTATAAACAATAATTTGGGGTTTGTTGATAAGTGTGGGTTCGGTTAAAGGGTCTGTGTCAGGCGCTTGAACCATAATTATCAAGTCGGCCTGTTCGATTTCATTAAGACTGCGGTCCACGCCAGAAAGTTCAGCTTCATTATGAGCCTCACGAAGACCGGCAGTGTCAACTAGCACCACAGAATGGCCAGCAATGAGTATTGTTTTCTCGATCGTATCGCGAGTGGTTCCTGCCTGAGAAGTAACGATAGCTCGCTCGTGCCCGAGAAGCAGATTGAACAGAGAAGATTTGCCGCTGTTTGGCGCCCCAATGAGAGGAACACGAAAACCCTGTTCCAGGCGGCTACCATAGAAGTATGTCTCCAAAAGCGCTTGAGTGGTTTGTGTCAGCTCCAAGAGGGGGGTTAACAAAGCCTCCGGCGGGGAAAAATCTATCTCCTGGTCTGAAAAGTCAAGCTCAGCTTCAAGTACAGTAAGGCTTGAGATCAGTTTTTCTGACATCTTTTCAACCAGGTGTCGGAGGCCGCCCTGTAGTTGGTGTTGTGCATTCTTATGGGCGGCGGCATCTTTTGCGTGAATGATATCAGCCACAGCTTCTGCCTTGGAAAGATCAATGCGTCCGCTTAAAAACGAACGGAAGGTGAACTCTCCGGCACTAGCAGCTCTCAGGTTAGGTGCACGTAAAAGCGCTTCCAGTAATTTTTGTTGTAAAAAGGCGCCACCGTGAATGGAAATCTCTACCAGATCTTCACCGGTGACGGAGTGAGGACCCTTGAAAAAAGTGACGATACAATCATCAAATTCACCGGCACTCAAGCTGGGATGCATCAGTTTGCCAAAAGTTGCAACGCGTGGTTTTATTTTTTCCGAGGCAGAAAAGAAGTGCCTTACTGTTTCTAAGGCATGGGGACCAGAAAGACGTACTACAGCCAAACCTCCAGTTCCTGGAGGCGTGGAGATAGCAACAATTGTTTCATGGTCAAAGGGTAGCACAAGGGAAATCCTCGCCTTACTTTTTGCGCTTCTTTTTAGCCTTCACTGGAGCTGGAACGGACGGAAGAACTGGCAAGGGTTTTTGTGGTGTGAGCTTTTGCTGAAGAATTGACATGACATTAAACAAAGTATAGTAAAGATTCAAGCCTGACGGAAAGGTGTAGAACATGAAAAAGAAAACAGCCGTCATGATGTACGGCATATTTTTCATCTGAGGGTTGGCGTTGGCCGAAGGTGACATAAGTTTTTGCTGTAACATCATTGTTCCCGACATGATGATGGGAAGTAAATTGATGTCGAACCCCATAAGAGTTCCAACGGTATCGGGTAGAGAGAGGTCAGGAATCCAAAATTCTAGCCCTATAAAAGCCGCACCCCTTAATTCAATGGTTGTTCTAAAGAGGTTAAACATGGCAATTAGAATTGGCATCTGGATAATCAAAGGTAGACAGCCACCAAGCGGATTGACCCCCAAGACTTTGTACAGCTTCATGGTCTCTTCATTAAGGCGTTTTGGGTCGTCCTTGTATTTTTCTTTTAGTGCGGCAATTTGTGGTTGCGCCTGCTGCATGCTCTGAGTTGAGGAAAACTGCTTTTTAGTCAGAGGAGCCAGAAGCAACTTGACCAAGATAGAGAAGAGAATTAAAACGATGCCATAATTAGGTATGATCTTATATAGAGCTTTAAAAACCCAAAGGGCGCCTTTTCCAACAATACCAAACCAGCCCCAGTTCATCATCTCTTCAAAATTTAAATTATAGCCTTTCAGGATGTCAAAATCCAAAGGCCCGACATATACGCGATAGTTTGATTCACTTACTGGATTGCGGCGATCAAAGGAGTCGCGAACATCAAAGTCAAAGACTTTGATAGACGTTTCGTTTCCTCCAGGAGTTTGGTAACGCAGCATTTTGAACTCCGAAACGGGCTCTTGAGGAATCAAAATAGCGGCAAAATATTTTGACCTGGATCCAACCCAGGTTGTTAGTGCTGTTTGAACCTCGGACTCGCGATCTTCATCGGCGGAGTAGTCTGAAGGACTACTGTCGTCACCAAGCAAGGCATACATTTCCGAGTAGTACAGGTCATCCTTGCGATTTTTCTCCGTGGGTGCCACGCCACCAGACCAAGATGTCGCGAAATAGCGACCAGCATTTACTTTGTCAAAATTGATTAAGTCCTGGTGCAGGTCAAAGTGGAAGCTATCGGGATAAAAGGTAAAGGTTCGTATAAGCTTTGCTCCAGAGGCGAGGGCAAGCTCGAAGGAAAAGGAAGCAGGGCGTCCAAAAACGGGAAAAGTATAATCATGGCCTTCACCAAGAGAACTGACAGAAAGCAACGCTTTCGTGTTAAAGTCTTCTACGTCATATCCTATAAACTGGTTCGAAAGAACACCATCAGCCATTTCTGAAATAAGTTGAACCCTGGAACTGTCCTTCATGAGATAGTCATTCAAAAAAACCTTCTCGAGCGTTCCGCCACCCTTGTTCGAGAAATGCATTTCATATAGCGGCGTTGTGACAACAATTGTGGTTTCGTTCACCAGCCCTTGAAAAGCAGTCGCGTCAAAAGTGGACGTTTCTGAGCTGGGGGCTTCGATTGGTGCTATTTCAGGAACGGTCATGGTTTGCGCTAATGTGTCGGACTCGCTGGCAAAAGAGGATTCGATGTGTGGCTTTGGCTCGGCGGTGCTGCCTGGAGCAACCTTCTCCTGATACCAGTCAGAGAAAAAAACCATAAGTATAAGCCCCATGAGGGCAATGGCGGCAAGCGTTCTGTTTTGTTCGGACATGAGTTTCTATAAATCCTTATTCTTTAATGACAGGATCGAAGCCGCCCCTTGTATATGGGTTACAGCGAAGAATCCTCCATGTGGATTTGGGAAGCGCTTTCCACAAGGGTAGTTTTTCAAAAGCTTCAAGAGCGTAATGTGAACAAGTCGGGTAAAAACGGCAACTGTCAGAAAAAAGCGGGCTAATGGCCAGCTGGTATAAACGAACAATCAAGATGAATGGCTTGTTAAGCCACATGGTCTTGGTGGGTGAGTAGTTGACTGAGCGTATGTATCAAATCAGGACTGTTCGTTGCAGCTGAATGAAACAAAAAGAGATAACCTCGCTTGACTGAAAAGGAAAGCAATGCGTTCAAAATAAGCCCCCTGAAAAGACGTCTGGTCTTGTTTCTTTCAACAGCATTTCCCGCTTTGCGACGAATTAAAAAACCCACTTCCAAAATGTCTGTGGGTTTTGTGTACAAAGTGATTCCCCGTATTGTATATCGTCGACCACGCTTCAGATAATCAGCGACACTGGTCCGGTTAATTTGTCTAACCGGAAACGGTGAGGCGTTTTCTTCCCTT
>JABMOT010000239.1 GCA_013202385.1 Fidelibacterota bacterium | reverse complement strand
TCATTTATTTTTTCGCCAGCCAGCTTGATATTGGGGTTTTGTTCTAGAGCGATTCTGATGCTCTCGTTTATGGAGAGCTGCCTTTGATTCCCAGCCAGTATCAGAAGGGGGAGCAGCAGCAGAAAAAATCTAATTATTTTCATTATAGAGTATTCCATGTATAAATAGTGTCTTGATTTGACGCTTGATATCATCGAGATCAATTGCTTCACCGGCCATGAGCCAAGTTACCAAATGGAGATTAATGGCTCCGATTATACTGCCGGCCAGTATAATGGCGTTGAAAGGAGTGTTTTCAGGCAGCCCCTGTTCCATGACTCGAGAAACCTGGTCTATATGGGCCTGTTGTTGATTTATCAGTTTTTCTCGCAACCCAGAGTCAGAGCCGTGCATCACTTTTCCTTGTTCGGTAATCACCAGCTGGAAAAAATGTTTATTTTCCGTGAAAAATCTAAACTGGGCTTCGATAAAGGCTGAAATTTTTTCTTCAATTCCTTGGGAGGTTTTCAAATCATTATGCAATGAAGCAGAATATTGATCCATTTTTTCAATAAGAATGGAAAAAAATAAATCCTCCTTGCTTTTGAAATACAAATAAAGCGTCCCTTTGCTCCAACCACATTCTTCTGCCACAGCTTCCATGGTTGTCAGGTGAAAGCCTTGACGTGCGAAGACCTTAGCTGCGCTTTGCAGTATCTCAAGACGATACTGTTCCTTGCGTTGTTCTTTTTTTTCGGTAGCCATCTTATAAGTGTCACTCCTGTTTCTGACTGGTCAGCAATATAGTGACCGATCAGTCATAAAAAAGAATTTCCCGCATTTTTAACCTTTAGAGTTTTTTAAGATCGAATCTAAATTAGTTGCAAGAATTTAATCCAGATGCTCAACCAGACTGAATGAACGTGGTGAGCAAACAGCTTTAGAGGGAAACGATGCAGAATAATTATTTAAAATTTGGAATGTATACTTTGTTGATTGCTTTTATGAGCACCAGTCTGGTTTTCGCGCAGGGAATGGGCGGCGGTAATCACGGTGGTGGTCCTGGTGGTCACGGCGGTGGCTGGGGACAAGGGGATAGTACATTACACGATTCAAGCGGTCATGGTGGAGATCACCACGGTCCTGGCTGGGGACAGGGAGATAGCACAGACTGCGATTCAACCGGAGGCGGGCACCATGGCGGTGGTTTCGATGGTGGTTGGGGTCATGGCGACAGCACAATGCATGACAGCTCCGGTCATGGTGGACACCAATGGGGCGGACATTACGGTGGTGGACATGGCGGACCTGGACATGGCTTTGGTCATGGAGACAGCTTGAATCTGGACAGTATCTTTGTTAGTGGGGTCATCACTACAGTTGCGGATACCATGAGTTTTAATGGCGATGCTTTTATCCATGTATCCTACTTCCTTGATGTGGATGCTGACCTGAGCGCTGACTATCGTCTCGTCCACCTATATAGATTACTGGTCGCTGACTCAAATTTTGTTTTTCCAGTTGATGGGGATCAGGTTGAGGTATCAGGATTTTTAAATCCCTCAGATGAAATGCTGGATCGAATCGCTGTGCGTGATCTCACAATTGTTGGTGAAGGCGAACTGTTTGGAAGCCTTCTGGCAGCGGATCCGACAATGACAGGTATGCACCATGAACTCCAGTCCAGGAATTATCCAAACCCCTTTAATCCAAGCACTTCAATCGAATTCTCGCTTGGAGCAGCCGGTCATGTTGTTTTAATTATATATGATATTACCGGTGCTCAGGTTACTCAGCTTGTTGATGGGAACTTTAGCGCTGGTTTACATACGGTCCAGTTTAATCCCGGCTCTTTAGGCGCAGGAACCTATCTCTATGTGCTTGAATCAAATGGTGTTCGTGCAGTAAAGCGGATGGCCTATCTGAAGTAACAATTTCAAGATATATACAAATTCAGAGCCCTCGGGAAATAGCCGGGGGCTTTTTTTTAGACTTTTGTAAAATTTAGGATCTGAGAAAGACAAATTTACCGGAATAAATCTTACCCTCAGCCTCAACTGATACAATGATCAATTGGCTGGCCAGTGCTTCAGGAAAAACCAGACTCAGGATATACGCTGACTCACTATTGGGAATAAGTGTGGCGATCTCACGACCTCTAACATCAAAAAGACGGCAACTTGAAATGTTGCTTGCCACTGGATCCGGGAGTACCATTTTAATTTCCGAATAAGTCGCAGGATTGGGATAAAACAAACAATCGCGCGAGGATCTCGATTTTAGATCAGTAAAAAGACCAGATAAGTCTGGAATCCCATAACCATAGTCATTATTTGGAAAATCTCCCAGACTTCCATGTTGCTGAAAAATTGAAATGATTGAATCTGGCACTAATCCGGGATTCGCCTGTAACAGAAGTGCTGCTAATCCGGCAATTTGAGGGGTTGAAAATGAGGTTCCATTGCCCTGTCTGAAAGCACTCCGTCCCGTGGCCATGTACACAGATTGACCCATGGCAACAATATTCGGTTTGGTGCGATTATCATAAGTTGGTCCACGACCAGAGAAGGATGCAATCTCTCCCTGAGAATCAGTTGCTCCCACTGTAAGTACATGTCGGCTATCTGCTGGAGGCCAGATACTACTGGCTGAAGCGCCTTCATTGCCCGCTGAATTTACCACCAGGATTCCGCGCTCTGCAGCAATGTTGGCAGCCTGGCTAATAATGGCGGTTTCTCCGTCCAGGGCCGAGGCGGGGTAATCATCGGCATCGTTATCAAAATCCCAATAGTTTAGTGAAGAGGAGACGATATCCACGCCCAGCGAATCAGCCCATTCCAGTGCGGCCACCCAGTTATCTTCTTCGGCCCTGGATTCGCTGGCCACATCCTCCGTACGGGCGAGGAGGAATGATGCGCCATACGCAGGTCCAATGAGCTCTCCGCTTACATATCCGCCGAGGACGCTCAAGGTATTAATGCCGTGTTCATGACCGGGTCCTGTTGCATCCGTCTCGTGATCTACAAAATCATACTGAGCAATGATATTCAGGTGATCAAAAACGGGATGCTGTGTATCAAAACCGGTATCAAAAACTGCCACCATAATTCCGGATCCATCATAACCATAGTTATGAATTGTGGGAATGGTCAGCAATTGGTTCTGGGAATAGGATGGACCATAATTTTGATCAGAAATTTTGGACAATTGGGGCTCGGAATCTAGTGGGGGCAGCATTCGATTTTGTCGCCGTGAAACGGGTTGGGTTGATTTGACAAATGGCATTCGTTTGAGAGATTCGAGATCCTCAGGATTTTCGATCTCCACACTCACCGCATTCAGAAATCGGGACCTTTGTCTGATCTTGAATCCAGCATCGCGTAAAGCAGCGAGATAAACAGCTGAGACTGGCTGATTTCCCCGAGGATCTGCAGATCCGCGGGTCTCAAGTCGCTGTGCAGCTCTTGGCGACAATTCCAGGTGTGGTGCCTGTGGGTCAATTTCAAAAAATACCCACTGGGGATGATCAGCCTGAGCAAAAGAACTGACACTGAGAAGGAGACATATCACAAGCTTTAGGTTCATGCATTAAAAGTAGAAACAGAATGTGCTTAATGAACAGAACTTTTTAGTTTTTAAAAGGATTGTAAGAATAAACAGAAGACGGTATTTGATCAACCCACTCGCCATTGGCAAAGAATGTCTTTAGAATATTACATTGCTCCCAAAACCGCAATAATTAACTCACAATAGTGGCCAAAAATCTTAGCGTAAAAACGATTGTAATGACAGTATAATCAATCATATGAACAGGGATATTTTCGCTGGCACGACCTTTGACCTAAATTAGAGAAATTGTGAGTTGATCAATTTACCAAATTAAATTAATTCGCTGAACCACTGATTCAGACGAGGAGATTTTACCATGAACAAGTCGATATGCAAATCCATATTCCTGTTGATCATTCCCGGACTTCTTTTATCCAGGAATATCACGGCAACATCCATGGCTAAACTTTCTCCTGACCTTCAGGCTCTGGTGGCTGAAGCGAGTCCTGAAAATGCACACCTGACAAAGGTTCGATATTCCCGAGCCCAGACGGTTTCTGGTCCTCTGCGGGAAACCCTTTATCCCGTAACGATCAGGAGTAAAGAGATTGACCAGGTCAAAGCAGCGGGTATCCAGACCAATTCTGATTATGAAGGCTGGTCAACAGCTCGGGTGACCTATGCGCAATTGCTTCAATTATCTGAAATGGGGGCAGTGTCCAGTGTTTTTCAGGGAGATTTATACTACCCAGCGACGGATATCGCCTTAGGGGAGTCCGGTGCTGATCTAGTGCATGATGCTTATTTAAACAATGTCGCTTATGATGGCACAGACGTGATCATACTCATAATTGATACAGGGATAGATTGGTCCCACCTGGATTTCAGAGATTCTGAAACACCTACCACAAGTAGAATATTGTATTTATGGGATCAGACTTTGACAAAAACAGGCTCTGAAGGCACCCCCGAGGATCGGGATGGCACTAACTTTAGTGGTCTCAATTACGGTGTTGAGTATACCCAGGCACATATCGAAGATGAAATCGATGGCAGCGCTGCCGGGTTTGTCCGTGAAACCGAAACCCATAGTCATGGAACCTTAGTTGCAGGAGCCGCTGCTGGTAATGGCGCATCACTTTCAAATAAAAAATACAAGGGAATGGCACCCAAAGCTGATCTTGTGATTGTGAAATCCGGAAATGGAAGTTTCTCAGATAATTACCTAAAAGATGCTCTGACCTATGCCCAGAAAATCGCAGGCACTACAGGTAAGCCAGTGGTTGTAAATATGAGCTTAGGGACTCAAAATAATGCTCATGACGGGACCAGCACATTAGATGAGGCTGTTGACGCGTTCACTTCCTCAGGGAATGGTCGTGTAGCTGTTGTTGCTGCCGGGAATGATGGCAATGAATTAATGCATGTGACCGGCTCTGTAGCAAACTCAACAACTGGGGATATTACTTTTACTGTGCCTTCGTTTAGTCCCAACTCAGGTTCTGGGAATGATTATTTCATCTTTGAACTCTGGTGGAACGATAACGGGAGTATCTCTGCGACCATGGAATCTCCTGATGGTTTTTCATATACGCGAGTCGCGGATGCTGAGGGGACTAACAATACTGATGATGGAACGATCACCATCATTAACAAAACGGATCCAGATCATAGCAATGGGGATAGAAGGACATACATCGAGGTATTTGATGGTGTGACCAACGTTGGTCCTGAAGTGGGTACCTGGACCCTTTCCTTAACCAATAGCTCAGGCACGAACATGACGTATCATGCCTGGTTGATATCAAGCTCAATGAGCGCAACTTTAACCGGTGCAGACTCTACCTATACGATCGCCTCTCCCGGAACCGCGAGTTCAGCAATTACTGTTGCAGGTCATACCTCTAGATGGAAATGGACGTCCAGCGCAGGAAGTAATTATGGCTTTTCTGGGCCCAATCTTTCTGACGATATTGCTTATTTCTCTAGTATTGGCCCCACCCGCGATGGATCTCAAAAACCTGATATCTCAGCATCTGGACGGGGTGTTTTTGCAGCCACTTCAACAAGCTATACTCCAATTGCAGCCTATGAGATTGTCACGGATAAATATCATCTGACCCAAGGGACCAGCATCAGCTCTCCTCTTGTTGCAGGGGCCGTCGCCCTTATGTTGGATTACAACGCCAGTTTAACAGCTGCGCAGGTTAAATCATTACTAACAAGTAACGCAAAATCTGATTTGTATACTGGTTCAGTACCAAACACCGAATGGGGTTATGGGAAGCTTAATATTTTTGAGTCCATGGCTAAAGCCATCAGCAGCTCAGCTATGGTTGATCAAGATATCTATTCTTATGATGCTTGGAGTGGAGGTACAGCAACGAATAGGGTTTCAGGAATAAAAGATGCGGTTAAGTTTACTCCAACTAAGGCTGGAGATGTTACCGGCGTGTTTTTTCACCCGTCTTCAACAGTACCTGGCAGTGGATCATTTTCATTTGAAATATGGTCTGATAATAGCGGATTGCCGTCTGCCAAATTAGGGTCCACAGTCTCAGTTAGTGCAACTGATGTTGGGGTATATAGTTGGAACTATGTCTCCCTAGTGGCAGCAGGTGTAAGTGTTTCAGCTTCCACAAATTATCATATTGTTATAGATAATACGACGGGGAGTACATATTCACTTCGACTTGAATATGGCACTGGAACCATAGATAATAGATCTTCTTACTGGAATGGTGCTGTTTGGACAGCATATACAGATCGTGATTGGCGAATCCGTCCAGTCGTTTCCACCAATGAAGAGACCCTGGACAGTTCCCTTCCGGTGGAACTCACCTTTTTCAATGCATCGTCGTCAAAAGGGAAAATAGTCCTAAAATGGGCTACTGAGAGTGAGACCGAGAATCTGGGTTTCAGAGTTGATCGGCGACTGCATGGAGACTATGATTGGGAAACTATTTCAGACCCGAGCAAAAATCCTGAAATGACCGGACAGGGCAGTTCAACCTTCAGAACGGACTATAGTTATTGGGACAAAACTGCCAAACCAGGACAAAAATACGATTATCGCTTGAGCGATATTCCCTATTCAGCCGTCTACAAAGCCAATAGTATTATCCTGGAAGATATTGAGCTGCTGATTGAGAAATTTGTCCTTTACGAGAATTTCCCCAATCCCTTTAACCCTTCCACCCATATCGCTTATGAAATCGCTGCGGCTGGAGATGTCCACATCACTATTAACGATATTCAAGGACGCGAAATCAAGTCCTGGACTGCCACCGCTCAGGAAGCCGGTTATCATGAGGCCATCTGGAATGGTTTAAATATTGATGGTAAACCTGTGAGTGCCGGTGTTTATCTGCTCAGGGTACAGGCGGGACACGACATTCAAAGTCGAAAGATGCTGCTTCTCAAGTAAAAGAGATTGATGAATAT
>JABMOT010000238.1 GCA_013202385.1 Fidelibacterota bacterium | reverse complement strand
ACTTCATGTCTGGCCTTCACAAAGAGAGCCAGAGCCTGCTAAATGGATATGCCTGGCGTATGACCCAATTGGAGCTGAATCTGGATAATGCCCTGGAACGCATTAATCAGGGAATCGCCATGTTCAGTGCGGAAGATGGCGCCAGAGACAAAGCTCAAATTATGGACACCAAAGGTGAAGTTCTCTGGAAGCTTGGTCGCATTGAAGAGGCTGCGGCTGTCATGGACGAGTGCATCGTTCTTCAACCCGAAGACAATTACTATAAAGAACAGAAAGCTAAGTTTTTAGCCGCTAGCTGATCTTTCGTTTCAGAAAAGCTCTTGTCAAAGCCCTCGATCATTTGATTGGGGGCTTTTTTTCTCTGCTATCCAGCATGACAAGCGCTGTCTCTTCTGTGTGCGAAACTACAAGCGAAATCTCAGGGCTAATAGGCGACAGGCAGGGGCGCAGCTTTTAAAAGAGACCCAAGCCGGGCAAGATCACTTTGAGTCGCCTGACCCCAGGATTAGTAGAAACAAAAACGCCCCGGAAAACCGAGGCGTTTTATAGTTAGAGACTGTATTCCTGTTTAGAACGAGAACCCCGTTTCAATACTGGTCTGGGCAACAACCTCGCCAGCTTCAGGATCGGTATCGATTGTGCCATCACCATTAAGATCGATATAGCTTTGACGAAAATTCCAGGTTAGGGTGGCACCGCCGCCAAGACCCATGGTTACATAATAACCCAGAAGCGTTCCCTCACTGACAATATCAAAAGGATCGTCAACATTCATGCGAAGAATATAGGCATTTGCCGCTTCAACCTTTGGAATCAGGTTTGGGGCGATACCAATACTGCCCTGAATACCCTTTACCTCAGCTACATCGGATGTCATGTGCTGGTAGCCTGCCTGGAGGGTAACCAGTCCCAAGATGTCAGCCCCGACACTACCGAAGACACCCATCATGGATGGGTTATCATAGAGTTTTTCATAGCGCGTTTGAGGCGTTAGTCCCATGCCAGGAAGATTTACGAAGCCAACACGCTCAAGATCATAGTTCCTGTCAAACAAGCCATAAACGAAGTCGCCTGTTGGCGTAATGCGGAATTCAACACTGGCTGTGAGGAAGTTGAAAATCTGAGCACGCAAACCCGGTGCAGTTGCGCCAATTCCGTACCGAACTTCTTTTTTCTTGGCCATATCGTTTTCATCAAGATACCACATGGAATCAGCGGTACCGAAATATGAACCAGCCTCAGCAAAAAGAACCAGCTTAAGCTTTTCCATGTTGAGGATGGGATAAGCGATATCAACACTGAGACCACCCACAGTACTGGGGTTTTCGCTAATGTCAAAGGGGTCTGGCTTGCGAGTGATTTCATCATCCCAGTTTCTATAGTCCAAACCTGTTCCGGGGTAATTATCTGTTTTACCATCACCATCGATATCCCACTCGTCAGGAGATTGATCGGGACGACCATCACCATCGGAGTCAACTTTGTAAGCCGCATCATCTGGAAAATCATCCAAAACGTTGGGGATATAATCACCATCATCGTCTTTCAGTCCCAGATATTGGTTATTATCCATAACCAGCGTGCTACCAAAAGTTAGTTTGCCTAATGAAAAGGTTCCGCGCAGACCAAGTAGCCCCAGACCTGTGCTTTCCCCGCTAAAGGAAAACTCTTTATAGTTCGCAACAAAATTTTCGATGCCGAAATTGCCAAGCTTAAAGCCAACATGATGACCGGTCTTACGAACGGATGGATATTCCATCATATTAGAATAGCCATTCATAAAGAGACCATAGCCGAGAACTACATTTTCTAAAGTTCCAACCCGCACAAAGAAGGGGTCTCCCTGCACGCCCCAGCGAACATACATGATTTTGTCAATAACATCTTTGTAGTCATTCCACTCGTCTTTCCGGATGTTTCCATCCTGATCCATGTAGAGCACAACATCAAGACCAACACCAAGTTTTCCGATGGAGAATTCAGGGCGCAGAGCAATCTGATTATAGAGCTGGCCATCAATAGTTACGGCACCAAAGGCTGCATCCATGCCAAGACCGCCACCGCCTTCATCTTTGGCTTCTTCATCTGCCTCAGGTTCAGGAGCGGGTTGAGTCATGGAGGGTTCAACTGCAGGCATCGGTCCGCCATTGGTTCCTCATCGTCATCGCCATCAACCATGGTTTCAGTTTCAGCTTCTGTAGAATCTGACCCAGCATCTCCAGTGCCATCGGGAGCAGCTTCGGTTCCACCTTCCGGATCATCTGGGATGGTTCCATCCTCGGTTGCCCCTGTTTCGATATAGCCATCAGTGGTGGAATTTACTGTTTCGCCAGGACCACCCGTACTGATCATACCGGTGAGATTATTCATAACATCAACCTGTCCTTCGAGAATGATAACCTGATCACCTGTTTCAGGGTCGGTAATGGTCCAAAACTCAGTCCCCTTGATAGATGCGACTGAGGTCGGTGTGTGAAGTTGAAAAGCAAAATCGGCACCCTTGGCATACTTGGTCAGCGCTTGACCATAGTCCAGGCGAACATGATATCCAGTTCCGCCAATATCTTCAGCCATGGTGATAGCGATCTCGGTGTTCTCGCGGAGCTTGACCTGGCTTTTATCGTCAAGAAGCAAAATGACAGCAAAGCCGTTATTCACCTTTATTTGATCATTGTTTTCAAGGATCGTTCCCATGGTAACGGGGGTGTTGTAGTCAAAATCTGCTGCTCTTTGCAACAGAACATCTCCCTGAGCCTTGGCAACCACTGCCACCTTCTCGGCATAGGCGCCAACGGCGAAAAGCAGGGCGATAAGAAATATGGTAACAAATTTTTTCATGGGTACATCCTCATTCTATGTTGATTCGCATCGGACCGATAACAAGGCGGAATTTAACAAACAGGACTATCCCACCAAGACTTTTCCTAAAAGCTCCAGAGTCGTTTGGGGAGTCTGGAAATAGTTAAAAGGCAATAAAATGACTTTCTTCAATATAGGATTTCAGATACTATTCCATTCAATAATCACTTGTTCAAATCTATTATTCACAATAACTTTCCGGTGCTCATCCAGAAAAGAATTTGGGAGGGGGGGCTTATGAATAATTTTACAAAAACTGATAAAACACCTTACAAAAACGAAACAGCATATAAGGTTACAACAATTATTGTACCTGTCTTGGCTGTTATTTTAATTTTTCTACTGATCTGGTATAGTCGCGGCAGCATGCAAATCAAAGAACCCAGAACCATCACGCTATACTGTTTTAGTGCCATGGAATCGGTGATGGAACAAAGCATTATCCCGGCTTTTCAACAACGCTGGCTGAAAAAGCATCAAGAGCGGGTGGAATTTATTACAACCTTTGCAGGTTCCGGTGTTATTACGCGTCAAATTATGACCCGCTTTCCTGCAGAGGTGGCCATCCTGTCATCTGAATTGGATGCCCGACGCCTCGTAAGCGAGGGTATTCTGTCAGCAGCCAGCTGGCAAGACCTTCAGAAGAAGGAAAAATTTTGTGAGTCCCCGATTGTCCTGTTTGCAAGGAATTCGATGCCCCAAACCCTGACAAGTTTTGAAGAACTAAACCCTGATACACTCGATGTGATCATTCCAGACCCACTTACTTCAGGAGAGGGTCAAATGGCGGTCCTGGCCATATATGGATCTCAATTGATGCTGGGAACCCAAGAGGACGCAGCCCTGGCTTATGTGAAATCGTGGTTGGCCAAAACCAGACACCACCCCTCCACCTCCCAGGATGCCATGGAACAATTTCACGCAGGCATGGGTGATGTTCTGTTTCATTTTGAGGCGGCCAGAGATCAGCATGTTGATGCATCACCCATCAGAGTAATTTATCCCAGGAGAACCATGATGACGGAACCCGTCGCCGTAGCAGTCCAAAAGAATATTACGGCGAACCAGGCGGAAATCGTGGATGCTTTTTTGGCCTTTTTATGGAGTGAACAAGCTCAAAACCTATTAATTAAGCATGGATTCCGCAGTCAGATTCTTCCAGCGTCAGGAGAAGATGAATCGGGACAAACCGATTCATTTTTCACCATGGACAGCCTGGGGAGTGCCAGTGATCTGATTCGGAATATTATTGATCCTCTGCTGGCGAGAGAGAACTAAGAAAGCCTTTCCCTTCAAGGCATAGGTGAGTGATGAGCCTGACAATTATCGGCATCCTAATCCTGATGACTCTCGTTTTGGTTCTTCTGGTTCTGGAAGTCATTCCCATTGATGTTCTGGGAATCGGCTTGCTCCTGGCGCTTTGGCTGACCGGATATGTTGACGCCACTGAAGCCGTCGCAGGTTTTAGTAACAAGGCTGTTCTTACGGTTGCAGTGATGTTTGTGCTTAGTCAGGCTTTGGTGAAGACCGGTGTGCTTGAAAAGCTGGCGCAGTATTTTATTGAACTGGAACGCAAAAAAAAATGGCTGGGCATTGGATTGTTTCTGGTCAGCACCAGTTTTTTCTCTGGTTTCATCAATAATGTGGCTGCTGTTGCCATCTTGATTCCCGTGGCTATTCAAATGGCGACCCAATTCCGCATATCTCCATCAAAACTGCTTCTGCCCCTGTCCTACGCGGCAATTTATGGGGGAACCATCACCCTGATTGGCACATCAACAAATCTCCTGGTTAGCTCGGTTGGGGAAACACACGGCTTGAAGCCCCTTGGCATGTTTGAGTTTTTTCCTCTGGGGGTCATCTTTCTGGCCGTGGGCAGCCTCTACAATCTCCTCGTTTTGCCCCGTCTTCTGCCGTCTCGGGCACCCGTCAGTACCCTCGTCGGAAAATATCACATGTCCCGCTACCTCACAGAGTTCAAGATCGATGAGGACTCCCCCTTGGTGGGATCCAACTGTCGGGAAAAACATGTGAACGAAAAATATGAAATTACTGTGCTGGCGATTATTCGCGATGGAATCCAGGTTACAGCAGATATCGGGAACATGATCCTCCGGTCTGGAGATATACTACTTACCAAGGGTGGTCTGGAAAATTTTGTGAAATTTCACCAGCAGGAAAAAGTACTGGCACTTTCAGATGTGAAACTGAGCGAAAAAGAATTGCTGGCAGGTGATAATGTGTTGGTGGAAGGGTTGCTCGGACCTGAATCAACGTTGGCAGGAAAGACCTTAAGCGATCTGGATTTCAGGCGAAAATATCGAGCTTTTGTTCTAGCCATCGGGAGACGGGGAATGACCTTGAAGCAGAAGATTGCCCATATCCGGTTGCAATTTGCCGACACCTTGCTCATGCTCATGCCGGCAGACAGGATTCTGGAGATGCGGGACGATCCAGATCTGATCATTCTCCAGCATCATGAAATCGACATGCGGAAGAAGAAGATTCGCTGGCTGGCGGTTCTCATCATCCCCACAGTGATGATCGTTGCCGCCCTTGGCTTTGTGGATATTTTGGCCGCTGCGCTCCTGGGCATGTTCATTCTGCTGGTGACTCACCACATTTCTACCCGTGAAGCATATGCTTCCATTAATTGGCCGGTGATTGTTTTTGTCGCAGCATTTATTCCTTTTGGAACCGCCATGGAAAACAGTGGAGCAACCCAACTTATCGGAAATAGCATTACCGGGGCGGCGGCGATGTTCCCTGAAAAAATGGTACCCTACGCCTTGCTTTCCATGCTCTATCTGGTGACCAGCATGACCACCAACATCATATCCAACAACGCCGCTGCTATCGTGCTTACTCCCATTGCCATCGCTGCTGCGAATGTTCTGGGTGTAGATTCCAGGCCCCTGGTTTTCACAATCTGCTTTGCAGCCTCTGCCAGTTTTATGACCCCCATAGGTTATAAAACAAATCTTATGGTGTATGGACTTGGAAAATACCGGTTTATGGATTTTGTAAAGGCGGGAGGACCGCTCAATTTAATATTTTGGATTTTAGCTTCAGTCTTGATACCCGTCTTTTGGCCTTTCTAGAGAATCGTCCTCAAGGGCTTTCTGGCTAATAAACAACTTTGTAGATAGTAAAAAGTCCCATTGAAACTGTCAGGATTGCGATTGACTTTTTTAAGGTTTTTTCGTGCATGACACTCACAACCTGTGCCGAGAAAGGTACGGATAACAACGCCCCGGTTAACACGGGTATCAGAAGTTCAGGTGTAAACCCTTGTCCCTTTCCCATAAAGAGAATGACACCGACCAAACAAGTAAAGCCCTCGGCAAAAGAGGTAATGCCAACGGATGCACGACCCTTGACGCCACTCAGTATTTGACCGCTGGTCAATAAAGGACCATATCCACCACCACTCATGGCTTTATTGAAAGAAGCCAGCGTGGCCAGCACCACCATTTTCCAGGTTTTAAAGACAAAACGCGTATTCGAAAAGGCCCAGATACTGATTCCGGCAAACAGAATGATGATACCGATTATCAGCTTTAAAAGGTTGGCAGGTATTTCAATAGCGAGATTAACACCGACAGACACACCCACCACGCTCCCGAGAGCCAATAACATGGCGATACGCAAATCCTTGGAGTTTTTTGAAAAATCCACATTTCCCATGTCGTGATGAAAATAAGAGGAAGAAAAACCACTCAAAAATTCGGAAAGCAAGATCGTGGGAACCAGTTGCAAGGGCTCATATCCCACAGCCAGAAGCAGGGGGGTAAGCGTGGTGCCATAACCCATTCCCAGTGAACTGTCCATGAGTTCGCAGACAAAGCACAGAAGAATGATGGCAATCGCACCCCAGGTGATCGAAATATTTGTTAAAGATGTGGAGACAAGGAAAAATACAATAATCGCGAGAATCCAAAGTCGCTTTTTAATATCCAATCGTTTAAAAACGTGTGTGAAATGTTCCATAATACCCCCCGGTGTCTGTTAATGGCAAAGATAATCATTTCCAGAAAGATACTAAACCTTAAGCGTTAAAAATTCCCAAAATAACAATCACCAACGCCCATATCGAGATTCGGAAAAAGGATCAGGTGTCCCGATGTACCGTTACCGGTGAAAAAGCTGGCAGACAGACGGCAATATATTCTGCACCACCCTCACGTGGCGTACTGTAACGCACCCATTCCCCGGGAAAAGTGATGACAGATTGGCCCTCGTTTACATCACCCTGGCCCCCCTCATACTCCAGATGGATGGTTCCCTTCAAGACGAGGGTGATTTCCGTAAACTCAGGGCGTTGACCCGGTTCTTCCCAGCCTGTCGGCGAGACCATCCGGGCTACACTTACATTAGAATGACGAGAATTGACCTGCCCCACAAATTCTTCAATGCGTTTGGGCTTGTTTCCTGCAGATTCAATAACGGTGGGTGATTCTATAAATTGAGGCATGGATTATTTCTCCTTGGCGGGCTCGATTAACGCTAATTCCGCATAGCTTCATGCTGGAGAGCGTTGAAATTAATCCGAAAAACGAGAGTACGGATTAGCGGATCAATTCTCTCGGAAACTGTCAAACTATTTCAGGAGTGTCATACTTCTGACTGCAAGTTGACTTCCCGTTTCAAGCTGCACCAGATATACACCGGCAGCTAATGATGCTGCATTCCAGCTGACCTCATGTGTTCCTGCTAAAAATAAAGCTGGTTTCAGTCGACTGACCTCCCGTCCCTGGATATCAAAAATAGTGATCTTAATGTTTGCTGGTGTTGATAAGGCAAAACGAATCGTCGTGCTGGGATTGAAGGGGTTGGGGAAGTTCTGGAAAAGGGTCATTTGATCTGGTCGGGTGAGCAACTCATCACCATCAATAGCCAGCAGGGTTGTATCCTCAGAAAAAAATGTATAGGCAACGCCCCCCTTGTCAAACCAGGAGTGGGAAAGCGCTGATTTATCGTATTCATAGGAATCGCCATTTTGTCTGGCAGGATCGTGAACAATGGGATCACCCTGGGCGTCAAAACCCGCCAACATCATCAAGTGTCCGGAATAGAGCGGCTGACCCACCGACATAACGATGCGTCCACCTGCAGCCAGTGTTTCATAGGCCTGGCTCCAGCTTCGATAACGCGTGACTGCACCATCCAAATGGTAGGCGGCGGCATTCTGAACGGCTCGTGGCCACATGCCAAAAATATTCCAATAATCATCAAAATTATCGACGGCGAAAACATAGGGATCTACTTCAAAACCACAACTGCGAATGGCCAGAACAGTGGAGGTCGGTGAACAGATACTCCCCCCAATGACTGGATCAACATTATACTGGCAGACAAATTCGGTTGGATAAAAAATCGCCGGAGGATCGTCATTCACTATGGCTGTAAAATCCAGGTTGTCGGTGGTTCTATCATCGCTAACAAAGAAACTCAGCTTGTCGATACTGGGTGAGGGGTGACTCGATAGCTGGCGTTTCAGCTCCACGCGCCATTGCCAAACTGTGTGAAAGTTGTCCAAAACCACGTAATCATAATCAATATATCCGGCACCATACGAAGTGTAGCCGTAGGAACTCCACACATAATTTTGCCAGTATCCAACGGTCAGCCAGGGGGACCAGCCTGTCCCATATTTGAAACGCATTGAAACTTTAAAACCACTCTCGTCATGATTCACCAGGCCATTCCAGGAGGGCAGTCCACGGTCAAAGAGTTGCTCCAGGGTGTCTGGAACCAAAATAAAATAACCATTAGTGGACCCCTCGGCCAACTGAAGACGGGTTCCATCCTCACTCAGTACAATATTGCTGTTGCTGCTGATATGATTCCACATTGCCGTGGTCCTGATCTCTCTGTGTTGATCTGGATAGTCTGCAAACAAGAGGGCTGAAAGTAAAAGCAGTACGGTCAGTTGATTTTTCATGGGCAAATCCTTCACAGGGCAAATTTTAAGTGAGAAAAGACAATTTTTGTTTTGAGCAGCATTGGGACAAGGTATACAGAAACAGGGGTGTTTGAAATCAGGAGATTAAAAAAGATATAACCCAGGCATTTAGTAATAGAATTGGAGATGAAGATAGCTTTCATCTCCTACGAGCCGATTATCCAGAACCAGAATACGGGGTGGTTTTGAGAGCACTTTTCCGCCAAAAAGCGCTGGCGCATCTTTCTCGCCAATGATTCTGGGTGTTAGCGTTAAAAATAATTCCTGGAGCAAGCGTGATTCTGTAAACTGATTGAGTATGCTACCTCCGCCCTCAATGAGCAAGGATGTTACCCCGCACCCCGCTATATAATCATGAATGAATGCGAGCTGGTCCTTTCCGTCCGGGGTTGTCACGACAGTTACATGATTAGCAAATTGTCCTGTTGTGCCAGGGTTCGGCGATTTCGAAAAGATGGTGACCGGAACGCTGGAATCGGCAAAGAGCTCAGCCTGGAAATCAAGATTCAGGCTATTGCTCATGAGAAAGTGGTGTGCAATACAGGACCGATTCTGCCCCCAGTGGATTTTTGGCCAGGCTCTGAATGTGCTGGCACCAAAGAGAATTCCATCTGCTTCGTTTCTCAAAAGCATGAGGTTTTCCATATCGTGGCGAGACCCGATGGGAACAAAATGATCAGCATCGGCAGGGCCGAGCTTGCCATCCAGGGACGTGGCCATACAGGCAAATATCCTCATACCTTTCGAATCTCCATGTTTGAAAATAACCACTGAACCTGGAAAGGCGCAACATGTGATTTGTTTTTGGGGCAAGATCGAGTACTTTCGCCTTTGATGAGAAGGACAATAACCAGTTTGACCTGCCTGATGCTCCTTGTGGGTTGTGAGCTTTTTACGCCCAGAGAATCTGAACCCCCAATCGATGGGACGGACCCCTATGCCTGGCTCCCCCCAACTTCGCCTGAAATTGTATTGCTAAACCTCTCAAACGCTTTTCCTGCCAACAAAGTGAACTATCATCTTGATGTTTTGGCAAATGATCTGGAAACAGAGGTTACGTTTATGTTTTTTCCTGACCAGAGCGTGGCCAGCGCCCAAGAGGGCGTCTTTGACAACTGGGGATATGAAAAAGAAGAAAATTTTATCACCAAGCTCTTTCAATCACTCAATGCAGAAGGACTCCAGCGACTTGAATTCGAAATAGAACAACTCTTGCCTATCGAGGACCACTATGAGATAGTCACAGATTATCAGCTCACTTTGTCTTATCAGGAAACCCAAACCCCGCTTCCCGGGCTCTTCAAAGGACAGGCGACCCTTACCCTGGTTCAAAACGCGGATCTGCTGTATGAAATTTCCGTCTGGCGGGATTATAAAACGATTGACACATTACCCTGCTGGAGCGACTTGAAAACGCGGGTCCCATAAACCATGCGCCGATTCAAAGAGATAGCCACCGTCCTGACCTCTCTGGTTTTTGTAACAGGGTGCTGGAACCCTTTTGCCCCCACTGAAGGACTGCTTGAAGGGGGGGTAAGCTTGACTTTGACCGAGCAACGAAGCCCTGAGGAGGTTCTGCAGAATTTTCGCTATGCGTATATCTATCGCGATAGCCTGGTTTACAGCGAACTCTTTGACACCAGCTTTATCTTTCTTTATTATGACCCAGACCTAGGTGGTGGTACCGGGGGCTATAGCTATTGGGGTCTGGACACAGAGTTGAGAACCACCGGCAGCCTGTTTCGAACCTTTGACCATTTCTCCCTGGTCTGGAATGCCACCATTGCAACGGACACATCTCAATCTGGAGCGATCAGTCTCACGAAAACTTTTGATTTGTCCATTGGAGGGGAGTTCATATCCGGGAACGCAGTTTTTGATTTCAGAGAGGATTCAACCGAAAACGTCTGGCGTATCTCACGCTGGGAGGATGAATCATTTTATTAAAAGATACGCGACCAGTTCACAGCTTCTTGCGGGTCAAACATCAAACCTGCCTGCAGAACCTGTGTATTTGACTTTCCTGAACCCCGCAATAAATTCAGGGCTTAAAAAAGGAACCTCATGATTGTTTTAAATAAAGTTTTTTATTTTTGTGCCGCCCATCGTTATGGAAATCCCAAGCTAAGTGAGATGGAGAACCTGGCCGCTTTTGGCGAAGATTTGCATATACATGGTCACAACTATGAGCTCATCGTCTCTGTAACGGGTGAGGTTAATCCTGACACAGGATTTATTGTGGATCTTGGACACCTGAAGGACATTGTAAACGAGCACATTATTAGCCTGGTTGATCATTCTCAGATCGAAATTGATATCCCTTGGTTTAAAGGCAAACAGCCCTCGACTGAAAACATGGTTGTGTGGATGTGGGAGCAGATCGTCACGCATTTGAAGGACGGAAAGCTTTATCGGATTCGTCTTCAAGAAACACCAACGATTTATACGGACTACTTCGGCTCTCTTTAAGCGTTATTGTTCAACTGGTTTTTTTACGACTCTCCTTAAAAAGGATGATATATGACTTATCATAACAGCAACCCTTCTCCAGAAATTGTTCAAAGGAGAGAGCGGGTTTTTCTGGTTTTGGCTGGGCTTTTTCTTGGCACTTTGGCCATGCTCAATATCCTGGGAATCAGCCGCTTTATCAAGCTTTTCACGCTAAATTTTGACGGCACGGGTGATATCGTTTTTGCAGTCGCCGTTGGCGTGTTGCCCTATCCACTAACCTTTCTTGCGACGGATTTGATCAGTGAGCTTTACGGTCGCAGGCGGGCAAATTTTGTTGTTTTTGTCGGACTAATATTAAACCTTTGGGTTCTGTTCATTATATGGCTGGGTGGTGTAATGCCTGGCTTTGAGACCATGACAGTTGCCGGTGATATTGTCCGCGACTCGGCAGGACGACTCCCCATCTTTTACGAAATAAGAGCGCTGACCTTCGGGGCCGTTACAGCCTCCATGCTGGCCTATCTCGCAGCCCAATTTGTAGACGTGTATATGTTTCACTTTTGGAAAAAACTTACCCATGGCAAACACCTCTGGCTTCGCAATAATGGTTCCACAATGGTGAGCCAGCTGGTGGACACGGTGGCAGTGATTCTGGTAACTCATTACTATGCCAAAGCTTTACCGGTGGACAGTGCCAAACCCATATTCAATCAATTGCTCATTTTTATCGTTTCAGGCTATACCTTCAAATTGTTCGCAGCGTTGCTGGATACCGGTCCTTTTTACCTCGGTGTACACTATCTTTCACGCTACTTACAGATTGACCCAATGGCCGATCTTGATATGGAATAAGCGCTTAGAAGGAGAAGTAGTATGAATGACCTGAGCAAGATCGAAGACCTTACCCATTCCTTGTTAATTGAGATCGGGGAGGATCCAGACCGGGAAGGATTGCTTCGAACCCCGCTCCGCGTGGCAAAAGCCTGGAACTTTATCTCAAAGGGTTACGACCAGAATCTTAAAGACGTTCTGAACGATGCCATTTTTGAGGATAAATGTTCTGAAATGGTTGTTGTCCGAGACATCGAGTTTTTCAGTATGTGTGAGCACCACATGCTGCCATTTTTTGGCAAAGCTCATGTGGCATATATTCCCAGGGGAAAGGTTATTGGGTTATCAAAGATCCCCAGGATTCTGGAAATGTATTCACGCCGCTTACAAATCCAGGAACGGATAACTCATCAAGTGGCAGAAGCCCTGAACGAATTGTTGGATCCCGCTGGCGTTGCTGTGGTATTGGAGGGTCGCCATCTCTGTATGCAAATGCGCGGTGTCGAAAAGCAGAGCTCTTTTGCTACCACCTCCGCCATGCTCGGTGAGTTTCATGATGACGCAGAAACACGCGCCGAATTCCTGAGTATCATCAGCATGAAGAATTTATAGGCCAGATGTTTTTTTAAAAAGCATAAACCACAGCCACCGTCTTTGGCGGGGTACGGGGCGCAGAGATCGCAAAGCATGATTTACAAAAGTTGAACCAGGTCAGTATGAAGCGGGGGCGTTTTAGTATAGGGTCAGCAATGTTCTTGAAAAATTTAGCAACTGAAAAAGAGAAAAAGTATGTCTGAAGACCTGAAGCACTTGTTTGAAGAACATTTCAATGAGAAAGTCCAGGATATTAGCCCCCTGGCAGCTCATGGATCAAGCCGTGAGTATTTTCGGCTAACCAGCGCCAACCGGTCGGTTATCGGGGCTAAGAATCAGGATCGGCTCGAGAATGAAGCTTTTGTTTCATTTTCAAAACATTTTCATTCAAAAGATCTGGCCGTTCCAGAAATTTATGCTGAGAATCTTGATCGGGGTATATACCTGGAACAGGACCTTGGCGATGTGACTTTGTTTGATCATCTGCTGTCCATGCGAGCAGGAAAGAAAGAATTCCCCGCGGCATTATTAAACACCTATGAACAGGTCGTGGAGCTACTCCCCCAATTTCAGGTAAGGGGGGGTGAGGGACTTGATTATGAAAAAGCATACCCCCACCACAGTTTTGATCGTCAATCCATGATGTGGGATTTGAATTATTTTAAATATTACTTTTTGAAATTGGCTCATATCCAATTCAATGAGCAAAAGCTGGAAGCAGACTTTAAGACCTTCACCGACTTTCTTTTACAGGCAGACGGATCTCATTTCCTCTATCGCGACTTTCAGTCCCGTAACATCATGCTCAAAGATGGCAAAGCCTGGTTCATAGACTATCAGGGGGGACGAAAGGGTGCCCTGCAATACGACATTGCATCCCTGCTTTTTGATGCCAAGGCAGATCTTCCTTTTGAGCTGCGCGAACATCTTCTGGATCACTATTTGAAAGCCGTTGAAAAATTGATCCCCATTGACAAAGAACTTTTCACCAAACATTATTACGCCTTCGTCTTTATTAGGATTATGCAAGCCATGGGTGCCTATGGTTATCGCGGTTTTTATGAGCGCAAAACCCATTTTCTTCAGAGTATTCCCTATGCCATTCGAAATCTTGAATATCTGGTCCGCAAGATAGATCTGCCTATCGAAATACCCGTCATGATGAATGTGTTTAAACAGTTAATCCAGTCTTCAAAAATGCGGGAATTTGGCAAGGCCAAGTTGCGCCTCAGTATACGTATTTCCAGCTTTGCATATAAAAATGGCGTTCCAGTTGATGAACGCGGTCATGGTGGCGGCTTTGTTTTTGATTGTCGTTTTCTACCCAACCCCGGTCGCGAGATCGCCTATAAAAAGCTGTCGGCCAACGACCAGGAAGTGATTGATTGGTTCTCTGAGAAGCCAGAGATGGATCGCTGGTTGCGAACAGTCTACACCATGGTTGATTCTGCAGTTACCAGTTATGAGGAACAGAATTTTACCGACCTGATGATCTCGTTTGGCTGCACCGGTGGTCAGCATCGATCGGTTCATTCTGCCAACCGTCTTGCCGCTCATTTGCGGGAAACCCATGACGTGGATATCTCATTGCATCACAGGGAGCTTGAATAGAAACCATGCTTTGTGACACTCACTCACAGTGGAAAATAGCCCGTCGAGCTAAGGACTTGAAGTTTTACACATGAAAGCAATGCTCTTTGCTGCTGGAAAAGGAACCCGACTCAAGCCCCTTACAGACAGACACCCAAAATGTCTCGTCACTGCCGGTAAGGAGACGTTGCTCGAGCACGGTATCCAGAACTTGAAAAGGGCTGGTGTCACTACCATCGTAATTAACATTCACCATTTTGCTGAGCAGATTATTGATTTCGTGACCAGTCGGGATTTCGGTCTGGAAATTGAGCTTTCAGCAGAAAAGGAACTCCTTGAAACGGGGGGCGGTTTACTTTTTGCCGCAGAACATTTTCGCGACGAAGACTCTTTTTTGGTCTGCAATAGTGACATCTATTCAACGCTGGATCTTCGAACACTCCTGGAGTATCATCATAAAAGCAATCAACTAGCAACACTGGCCGTTTCCCAGCGTGAGACCTCCCGCTACTTGCGCTTTAACGAACAGCAATTGCTGGTTGGCTGGGAGAATTGTAAAACCAATGAAGTGGTTTCCTGGAATCAGGACCCCTTTGAAACCAGGGCATTTAATGGAATCCAGGTAATGTCACCAAAGATTTTCGACTATATGACTGATATGGGGGAACGTTTTTCAACCATTCAGGTATATTTAAATGCGGCTCAGGCAGGTGAAAGCATTGGTGCCTATCCAATGGATGATTCGTTCTGGATCGATATCGGGACCGTAGCCAAGCTTGAGTCTTTACGTACGTATTTGAAGACATATCAAGGCGAGGATAATAATCCTCGTCTTGATTGATACGATAAAGGAAATATTATGACCCCAACACATTATGACGTCGCAATTATCGGTGGTGGTCCAGGTGGCTACGTCGCTGCCATAAGAGCCGCTCAACTGGGGAAAAAGACGGTAGTCATTGAACGCGCTGCGCTGGGAGGAATTTGTCTCAACTGGGGCTGCATCCCAACAAAGGCGCTGCTAAAAAGTGCTGAAGTTCTCAGATCTGCCCAGAAAGCCAAAAAATATGGTGTAAGTGTTGGCGATGTTGGTGTGGATTTTCCAGCTGTCATTGGTCGTTCACGTCAAGTAGCGGAGTCCCTCTCCAAGGGTGTTGATTTCCTGATGAAAAAGAACAAAGTGGATGTCATTGCAGGCAGTGCAAGACTGCTTGGTGATGGACAGATCCAGATTGACTCTGAAATACAGATTACAGCCGACAATATTATTATCGCCACTGGAGCTCGTCCCCGACCCATTCCAGGAGTTCCTTTTGATGGTGAAGTGATTATTTCATCAAAAGAAGCCATGAATTTAGCGGAAATCCCCAAACGCCTGGTTATCGTGGGAGCTGGAGCCATTGGTGTTGAATTTGCCGACTTCTATGCAGCCATGGGATCCCAGGTTACCCTCATCGAAATGCTACCCCAACTCCTTCCCGTTGAGGATGAAGAAGTGTCTGCTGAGTTGGAAAAACTATTCAAGCGAAAAAAGATTAAAGCGCTTACCGAAACCAGAGTTGAAAACATTAGCTCCTCAAACGGGCAGGCAAGCATCCAGGTGAAAACCAAAAAAGATGAAATCCTGACGTTGGAAGCGGACAAGGTATTGGTTGCTATTGGCGTTCAGGGAAACGTCGAAGAGTTGGGTTTGGAGACCGCAGGTGTTGTTCTCGAAAAGGGCTGGATTAAGACCAATAATTATATGCAGACCAGCGCCAGCGGTATCTATGCTATTGGGGACGTGGCGGGTCCGCCCTGGCTGGCTCATGTTGCATCACATGAAGGCATTACCGCTGTTGAGCATCTCGCAGGCTTGAATGTGAAACCCATGCGCTACGACAATGTGCCGGGCTGCACCTACTGTAGTCCCCAGGTTGCGTCCATCGGTTTAACTGAAAAAGCGGCTCGCGAAGCTGGGTATGAATTAAAAATTGGTAAGTTCCCCTATCGCGTGTCAGGTAAGGCCATGGCTGCCGGCGAAACCGACGGATTCACCAAGCTTGTTTTTGATGCAAAATATGGAGAATTACTTGGGGCTCATATCATTGGCGCCGAGGCAACAGAGTTGATCGCCGAAATCGGAATCGCCCGCACTCTGGAAGTCACCCATGAGGCAATTCTGGAGACCATACATGCCCACCCCACGCTCGCTGAAATGATTTCAGAAGCTTCCGGTTTAGCTCTGGATCGTGGCATCCATCTATAGCTCTCTTTGCTCGAGAAAGGTGACAGCATGCGTCCCAATAATATGGGAATGGCTACAATATGTTGACCGCGGCTAACCAACATCCCCTAAATATAGGCGTTTAGTGGCTTCCCAAAGAAAGGGGAAGAAAGTTTAAACAAGACCCGTGGGGTTGATTTTAAAGCTGGAAGCTTCTTGGTCTAGGGTCTCCCAGCAATTAGAATGAGGACAAAAGGAGGAGGGTTTCAATGAACAAAGCATTTCCGAATATTGAAAAGGTCCTGGCCTCAGTAGACACTATTATTGTTGGCTCCGATCCTCGAAATGAGATTCTCCAGGCCATAGCAAAGCTCCTTTCAGAAACTATTTTCCACTATGATTGGGTCGGGTTTTACCTGGTTGATGAATCAGGCGACCATCTCGTTCTGGGACCCTTTGTTGGGGCTCCCACCGACCATGTAAAAATAGCCTTTGGTAAGGGCGTCTGTGGTCAAGTTGCCGTCTCTGAAATGAGTCGCATCATCCAAGACGTATCACTGGAAGACAATTATCTGTCCTGCAGTTCAAATGTTCGCTCCGAGGTTGTTTTTCCCATCAAAAAAAAGGATCGATTTGTCGCCGAGCTGGATATTGACTCGCATGCGATCTCACCTTTCACTGAAAAGGACACTGAACTGCTGGAAGCTATTTGCCTTAAACTGGAAAAGTTGTTTTAGCCGCATGTCTCAATTGAATGTAATCACCAAAGGGTTGGTCCCTTATGAGACGGCCTGGGAGCTCCAGCGAGAGTTGCATGCCCAAAGACTGGCTGGCCACATTCCCGACACCCTGGTTCTGCTTGAACACCCTCCGGTTTACACCTTTGGAAAAAATTCAGACCGCTCAAACCTGATTGATCCCCAGGATGCTGAAGTCATACAAAGTGATCGTGGTGGCGACATCACCTGGCATGGACCGGGACAGTTGGTTGGCTATCCCATCATAAACCTGGAAGCTCACAAAAAAAGTGTGAGCTGGTATATGCGCAACCTGGAAGAGGTCATCATACACACCCTGAACCAGTTTGAAATTTCTGGTGACCGGATCTCTGGTATGACTGGAGTCTGGGTTGGAAATCAGAAGATCTGTGCCATGGGTGTCCGCCTATCGCATTGGGTTACCATGCACGGATTTGCCTTGAATGTGGGACCGGATATGTCATATTTCAATGGCATGATACCTTGTGGTATCAAAGGCAAGGGGGTTGTGAGTATGAAGGAACTACTGGATAAAGAAATACATGTTAAAGATGTTATTCCTTCTCTCACTCAAGCTTTTCGCTCCGTTTTCGGATTCGCCGATCAGATAGCTCTTTAAGGGAGGCTTTGCGTGTCAGCAAGCTTTAAAGGTTATAGCAAAAAAGAACTACTCAACATCTACAAGGTGATGGCACTTTCTCGACGCACTGACGAAAAAATGTTGATGTTGCTCCGACAGGGAAAATCCTTCTTCCATATTGGGGCTGCTGGTCACGAAGGCGCCCAGCTGGCTTGTGCCATGCAGATGAATCCAAAGCTTGATTGGTCATATCCTTATTATAGAGATCAAACCATGGTTTTAGGCTTGGGTATGACCGTTGAAGAGCTGTTTCTTGGATTTTTGGCTAAACAGGCTGACCCGGGTTCAGGAGGACGTCAACTCCCTCAACATTACGGCAAAAAAGAATTGAACATTGTCACCCAATCCAGTCCAACTGGCACCCAGTATCTTCAGGCTGTTGGCACTGCAATGGCTGCGAGAAGGCGAGGGGATGGTGCCTTGGTCTATGTCTCTTCAGGTGAGGGTACAACCAGTCAGGGCGAATTCCACGAAGCTTTGAATTGGGCGAGTCGAGAAAGGCTACCAGTCCTTTTTCATATTGAGGACAACGGCTATGCCATATCGGTACCCAAGTCATCTCAAATGGCAGAAGGTTCAGTCTATGACATGGTGGGAGGTTATCGGCATCTCAAGCGCTTCGAAACCGATGGAACTGATTTTTTTGAAGCCCACGAAACGTTTAGAGAGGCCATCTCCAGCATCCGATCCGGTCATGGACCAGCTATCGTGGTTTCCAATGTAGTAAGGCTATTCCCCCACTCTTCATCAGATGATCACCGAAAATACCGTGAGGCCGAGGATCTTTCAGAAGAGCAAAAACGTGATCCCCTTGCAACGTTTAGAGCGCTTTGTGAAAACGAAGGCATCATCTCATCAGGCGAATTTAAAAATCTCTGGGACGAGACCACCAGGGAGGTAGATGGTATTGCGGACAAGGCGCTTGCTGCTCCCTTTCCACAAAGATCTGAAGCCACCAGCCATGTCGTCGATGATAACCCCGAAGAGATAATCAGTACAGTGCCAGCGACGACTGGAGCAGAAATTGTCATTGTTGATGCCATCAATCATGCACTGCATGAAGAAATGACCCGCAACGAAAACATGATAATTTATGGCCAGGATGTGGCCGATGGTAAAGGGGGCGTGTTTACTGCAACCAAGGGTCTTTCCACCGACTTTGGCCCAGACCGGGTATTCAATTCGCCTCTGGCTGAAGCGTCTATTGTTGGAACTGCTGTTGGGGCAGCCATTGCAGGACTTAAGCCTGTGGTGGAAATTCAATTTGGGGACTATATCTGGACAGCCATGATGCAGCTTCGTAATGAAGTGGCCACGATTAGATATCGCAGCAATAATACGTTTTCTTGTCCCATGGTTATCCGTACGCCTGTTGGTGGATACATCCACGGTGGTTTGTGCCATAGCCAAAGTATTGAAGGCTTTTTTATGCACCTGCCAGGCATTCACATTGTGTATCCCTCAAATGCCGCTGATGCTAAAGGTTTGCTGAAATATGCCTGTCGAATAAACGATCCAGTCCTGTTTCTGGAGCACAAGGGCATGTACCGACAAGGTTTTGCAAAACGACCTGAACCCGATGAGAACTATCTACTCCCCTTTGGCCAGGCAGCCATAGTTAGGGCGGGGACAGATCTGACCATTATTACTTATGGTCTTATGGTCTACAAGTCAATTGAAGCTGCGAAACTGTTGGAGAAAAGCCACGCTGCTTCTATAGAGGTCATTGATTTACGTACACTCAGTCCGCTGGACAAAGCATCCATTGGTCGTTCATTACAAAAGACCAGCAAAGCACTGGTTGTGTATGAAGACTCCTTAACGGCAGGGCCGGGTTCAGAAATTGCTGCCATCATAGCCGAAGACTATTTTGAATTGCTGGATGGTCCTGTTTTGCGGGTGGCAGCCAAAGATACCCCGGTGCCCTTCAACTGGGATCTGGAAGATGAAGTTTTGCCCCAGACAGAAGATATCCGTAAGGCCGCCGAGAGGCTTTTGGAATATTAATATGGGATTAATTCAGCAGGGCGCGACGAAACATGTTACTCCAGGCGAGGATTATAATCCTCGCCTGGATAATCAGAGTGCTCGATTTCCAGAATTGCAACAAAAGGTGATTCTATGATATTCGATATTGTCATGCCAAAAATGGGTGAATCTCTCACAGAAGGTACTGTTTTAGAGTGGAAAAAAGCTGTTGGCGAAAACATTGATAAAGACGAAACCCTGCTGGAAATAGCCACCGACAAAGTGGATGCAGAAATTCCCTCGCCCGTATCGGGAGTCCTGGTAGAAATACTGGGTGAAGTCAACCAGACCTACGATATCGACACAGTCATTGCCAGAGTCGAAACTTCTGATATTGTCCAGACCGAAACCAAGGGTGATGCATCCCCTGCTCCCTCGTCCACGCCTCCAGGTTCGGAGGCAGTCCCTGGCAAAACGCAAGGACAGGTGCCAGCCCAACAACCTAGCTCCTTTGATGATGATCGGGTCTATTCTCCCCTGGTAAGAAGCATTGCAGCAAAGGAAGGGATACCCAGTTCAGAATTACAACGCATTCCCGGTACCGGATTTCGGGGCCGCGTGAGTAAGGGAGATATCCTCTTTTATGTCGAAACCAGAGCAACAGTAAGGGAGCCTCTGCCCAAAACAGGACTTGAGGAGACGGGTCTGGTTGAAAAACTTCCAGCATCTGATGTTGAACTCATTGAGATGGATTCAATGCGGAAGAGCATTGCCCGCCACATGCGCCAGAGTCTAAATACCTCAGCCCATGTTTATTCAGTCAGCGAAGCAGACATGTCTTCAATCATGAACTTTATCTCTGAGAACGGCAGCAAGCTGAAGGAAAAGCTGGGCCACTCAGTGACGGTAACCCACTTCATCGCAAAAGCGGTCCGCGATGCATTGCTAAAATTCCCTCTGATTAACGCCTCATTGGATGGGTCACAGATAGTGCGTCACAAACATCTTAATATCGGAATTGCTATCGCTGTTGGAAATGGGCTGGTCGTTCCCCCTGTGAGGAATGCCGAGGAAAAATCACTGCGAGAAATCTCCGATGATATCTCCAGTATCGTCAGCAAGGCTCGTGATAAGAAACTCAGTCTTGATGATCTGGATGGTGCCACCTTCTCCATTACAAATTTTGGTGTCTTTGGTAACCTGGCGGGCTATCCAATTATCAATCAACCCAATGTAGCTATTCTCGGTGTTGGAGCGATCAAGAAGCGTCCCGTTGTCATTGAAACGGCTTCCGGAGATGAAATAGCTATCCGTCATATCTGTGTTTTCACCCTGGGTTTTGACCATCGTCTTGTTGATGGCGCCATGGGTGGGCAATTTATCGAAGAAATAGTGAATAACCTTGAAAGTGTAAATCCTGCAAAGGAACTCGATGGAGTGCTTTGATTGTTGTAATGTGTTCATGGTTAGTTAAGGAGAATTGTGTGATACCTCGACGATCTCAGTATCACATACACCTCCTGGGTTGTCTTCCTGAGCCTGTCGAAGGGTTCATGTCCTCAGTGTCGGGAGATAGAAGTAAAATATTTTTCTGGAGCATTCTTCATGTCTAAACCATCAAAACCAGCTTGGCTAAAAACGAAACTGCGCAACGGTCCTAATTTTCAGGACCTGAAAAGCATTGTTTCAGGAAACAACGTTCACACCGTTTGCCAGGAAGCCATGTGTCCCAATATTAGCGAATGCTGGGAGCGACGGGCGGCCAGCATCATGATTCTTGGGGACACCTGTACCCGCTCCTGTGCCTTTTGTGCCGTCAAGACAGGTCGACCCTCAGCTGTTGACCTCGATGAGCCCAGACGTACTGCTGAGGCCGTCAAAAAGATGGGTTTGCATCATTGCGTTATTACTTCAGTAGATCGAGATGAACTGACCGATGGCGGTGCTACTATTTGGGCTGAGACTATTCGGCAAATTCATGCTGAGGTCCCGGGTTGTACGATTGAAGTTCTCACGCCAGATTTTCAAGGGAATTCAGAAAGTATCCAGATCGTGTTGGATGCCAAACCAGAGATCATGAGTCATAACATGGAAACGGTGGAGCGCCTCCATCGTAAAATCAGACCCCAGGCTCAATACCAACGTTCGCTGGATGTGCTCAGGCAGTCTGTGGCCGAAGGTCTTCAGACCAAAACCTCCATCATGGTTGGAATTGGTGAGACCAGGGAAGAGGTTTTTGCTCTCATGAACGATGCCAGGGCAACGGGATGTCAGATTTTTTCCCTGGGGCAATATCTTCAACCAACCAAACAACACGAACCGGTTCATCGTTTTGTGCACCCCGATGAATTCGCTGAGTATAAAGCATACGGACTAAAGATCGGTTTTAGCCATGTGGAATCAGGCCCGCTGGTACGTTCTTCATACCACGCCGATGAGCAAGTGCTTAACAACAAGGTTCTGCATCCCGCTGAATCCGCCTGACAGGAAGCTAAAAATGGCAACCGTTCGCTACCGTGAAATGATTCCCGTGGACTTTGATGCCCTTCATGATCTGTGGAGCCAGACCCCCGGTGTCGGTGTGACCAAACGGGACTCCCCGGAAGGCCTCAGCTTTTTTCTTGAACGCAATCCCGGTCTCAGTGCAATCGCTGAATCGGGCGGGCAAATCGTAGGTGCCATCATGTGCGGCCATGATGGTCGCAATGGATATTTGCACCATCTTGTGGTATATCCTCCCTTCAGAAGACAGGGCATTGCCAGCAGGCTGGTTCAAAGGAGCCTGGATCTGTTGGAGCAAATCGGTGTACAAAAATGTCATCTCTTTATCCATCGTTACAATGAATCAGGCTTGAAGTTCTGGGAAAGCATAGGCTGGAAGGAACGCATCGAGTTGACCATGGCTTCCTATATGTTTTAGCTTGTTTTTTGAAAAGGGGGAAAGTTTGGAGCGCTTCCAAAAGAGTTCTGAACGAAAGCAACCGTGTTGTGTCGTTCTACAGGTCGTTTTAATAAATCCCAAGGAGGGTTCACATGTTAAAGACTATTTCCAAATTCGCTTTGATTGTTACCGTGGCTGCAATTCTGTATCTATTGTTATCCGGTAATCTGATCTCCCGATCCCCGCTTGTCATCAGTGTGCAAATTCTGGCTGTCGGTTTGAGTGTCTGGGCTCGTCAAAGTTTTCAGTCAGGACAGTTCAGTATTCACGCAGAACCTGGAGCTGGACCCCTGTTGGCATCTGGAGCCTACCGATTTATTCGACATCCAATGTATGCAGCCGCCCTACTTCTGGTCTGGTCAAGTCTTCTGGGTCATTTGTCGCCCCTCAATCTACTTGTCTGTATCATTGCAAGCGCTGTGACCAGCATACGAATTATCACTGAAGACCAGTTCTTGCTCGCCCAGTTCCCCGGCTATGCAGAATACGCACGCACCACCAAAAGAATCATTCCTTTTGTAATCTGATGCTCCCGGAGTGAAAGCTATTTATCAGGTAATTGTTTTAGCGTTGTAAATAATGATTCATGCAAGTAAACTAAACCCGGTTTACAACACCAACTCGACAACAGCAGTTTAAAAGCAGGATGGTATTTATGAATTTTCCCTGGAATTTGTTTCTAGACCTTGGCGTCATCTCCATGGCTCTGCTCTTGGCTACCTTTCTCAGAGCTCGAATAAATTTCTTTCAGAAATATCTCATTCCCAATGCCCTGACAGCCGGCTTTATCCTCCTACCCTTTTACAACTTTATCGCTCCCCTGGTAGGTATGTCAGGAGTTGGTTTGGGTGCGATTGTTTACCACCTTTTAAGTATTTCATTCATCGCGATGAGTCTCCGTAAGCCTGCCTATACCAAGCGTCCCGGTGACAAAAGTGTCTTTGGAACTTCTGTTTCTATTATTTCTCAGTATTCTCTACAGTCCCTTGTAGGTCTGTTGCTCACTTTTTTCTTTATGAGCACGATCATGAAAGAGCTTTATCCCGCATTTGGCTTTTTCATGCCTCTGGGTTTTGCCCTGGGACCAGGCCAGGCTTATGCCATTGGCGAGGGCTGGGTTGACATGGGCTTTAAGGGAGCACCGGATGTCGGGTTGACCTTTGCAGCTGTAGGCTATATGTGGGCTTGTTTTGGTGGTGTGATTCTCATCAATATGGGCATAAAACGTGGCTGGCTTGGCGAGGCACAGATAGAGAAAATAAAAGCCAAACGCTTCCGCTCAGGTGTTATGGGAAGGGATGATGAGCTTCAGGTTGGCTCGCGCCTTACGACGGAATCCGAAGCCATTGATTCAGCCAGCTATAACATGGCGGTGGTACTCATGGTCTATCTCTTTAGTTTTCTTATGCTCAAGGGATTTGGTCAGGTGTTGTCATTCGCCGGTAATCTTGGGAACGATCTCGCAGAGAATCTATGGGGGATCAGTTTCGTCTTTGCGGCCATGGTGGCCCTCATCGTAAAAACCCTCATGATCAAACTAAAACTCGAACACACTCTAGATAATGGCAGTCTGACCCGAATTGCAGGCAACAGCGTTGATATCATGGTAGCGGCCGCAGTTGGAGCTATTTCTTTGACCGTCGTGGTTCAATACTGGTTACCGATTCTGGTTATTACAGCCACAGGAGGGCTGGTCACCTTTATTTCGGTTATCTGGATCAGCTCACGTATCTTTGAAGATTATCAATTTCATCGTGCGCTGATTATTTATGGTGCCTGCACTGGAACCATGCCTACAGGACTGGCGCTATTGCGCGTCGTGGACCCCGACTTTGAAACACCCGTCGCCACCGATTATATGTACTCGGCTGCGCTGACCTTTTTTCTGGTAATCCCTTTTATCTTGTCCATAAACTTGCCGGCTTACAGCGTTACCAAGGCAAACCCTATATACTTCTGGGCTGCCATAGGCGTTGCCGCGGCGTATTTACTTTTCTTCTTAGTATCGCACAGAGCAATTGGCGGAAAGCGCGCTTTTGCAAAGCTTGGCTCATTGTGGTTTGAAAAAGATGACCATTAGAATATTGACCATTTGTCCAGTGGCTGTTTGAATCCAAAGCCCAGAGAATAATACACGTCATCGGGGTCTCGCTCACTCCAATGCAAGCCCACAAAAGGAGTTAGGGTATATTTCGATTTCTTTTGTTTGATATGTCGGCCTACCAGGAGGTCTTGAGTTTTGCGAACATTGGCCGGTGAGCGGATATAGTTGTATTGGACAACCCCAAAAAGCTTCTCCGTTCCTGCGATAAGCGCGGGATGATATCCCACCCAGCCAGCAGCTTCAACACTCCAGTAGGACAAACCCAAATCGACAGCCACCATGATAGGGTCTTTCAAAACTTGCCACTTAATATCACTGAAAAATGCCAGTCCAATATCCGGACCCCTGACCAGCTTGATGCCCACCTCTGTGTTGTAGGGTAAGCCTCGACGAAAGAGTATACTGCCATCAGCCCAAAAGGCTGCTTCTTCTCCACTGGCAGAATCCTGGAGTGAAATGATATTGGTCATCCAACTTATGCCGATTCCAACGGTTTCACGGCCTTCTGGAAGCACGTCGGGACCCTGAAAAGTCCCCATGGGATAACAAGAGACGAGCAGAAATACTGATACAGACAGAAACATCGCTTTTATGAACATTATTACCCCGCTTTTGATGGGGAAAGTTATTTTTTAAGCGTCTCAGATAAAATAGATTTATTAACTGACAGCAAATCATCAAGGGAGACTTATGAAAGTTGTACAGCTAACCAGACATGGAGCCAGTTCGGGTCTCGAAATTATGGAACAGGAAAAGCCTATCCTCAGTAATCAGGATCAGGTTCTGGTTGAAATTAGGACAGCCAGTCTCAATCATCTTGATCTCTGGATTCGGCGCGGATTACCTGGATTGCATATTCCTCTTCCCCATATCCCCGGTAGCGATGCCGCAGGCGTCATCGTCGAAGTAGGTTCAAATGTAAAAGAGTGGCGGGCTGGTGATGAGGTGGTCATTCAACCGGGGACTTTTTGTGGAAAGTGTCCTTATTGCCTGGCGGGTAAAGAAGACAGATGTGCTAGCTATGGCATTTTGGGAGAAACTGAAGCCGGTGTCATGCAAGAATTTGTATGTTTACCGAGTCATAATATTGGCCCAAAGCCCCAAACGTTAAGTTTCGCAGAAGCGGCAGCACTCCCGCTGGCAGCTATGACCAGTTGGAATATGTTGAAGAACAGGGCGCAGCTCAAGCAAGGTGAAACGCTGTTGGTGTTAGGAGCGGGATCTGGTGTTGGCTCTATGGCGGTTCAGATGGGACGCTATCTTGGGGCCAGGGTTATCGCCACCGGTGGATCGGAAGAAAAACAAAAATTAGCATTTTCGCTAGGTGCATCTGAAGTGTTAAATCACAGAGAACCAGATTTAAGTAAAAGGGTCAAGCAGTTAACGGAGGGTCGCGGAGCAGATGTCGTTTTTGAACATATCGGAGAAGCGACCTGGCCAGAAAGCATGAAAGCTTTGGCCGTAGGCGGCCGTCTGGTTACCTGTGGAGCGACGACAGGCGTTAGGGCTGAAATCAATCTTAGACACCTGTTTTATAAGCGCCAGTCCATCCTGGGGTCTACCATGGGTTCGCTAGCAGATTTTTATGAATGTCTGCACCTGGCGAACCAAAAGGCACTGATTCCTGTTATAGATCGCGTCTTTAGGTTCGAGCAAATTCAGGCAGCTCACGATCATCTGGAATTTGACCATTCATTTGGAAAGGTCATCCTTGAAGGCTGGAATTAAAACCTCCAAGGCAAGAGCAACTTGAGCATATTTAGTATCAATCAGCGACTCTTCTGTCTTGGGATGCTGTTGCTCTGTAGTGTCGGGTTATCCCAGAACATGGATTTGCTCAGCGAGAGCAATTCGGGTATTAATCAGGGGTTGGCCGGGGCAGGTATTGGGCTGCCCAACGATTATTCTGCTGTAGATATAAATCCAGCAGGGCTCGCTGGAATTACGTCCTCACATGCCATTTTATCCGGACAGGAATCCTATTATAAGTATGAGTTGGTAAATGAGCGGATCGAAGAAAAGTTGACGCGAATATTCAAATGGTCAAAATATAATCCATCCTTGAAGAATATCCTGGTGGCCTTTCCCGTTAAATCAAGAATGGGTGTAAGCCTGGGATATTTAAATCGAATAAGTCCTTTTCTTTATAATCAAAACCGAGCGATTACCTGGAGCCCACTTTTCAATCAAACAACCCGTGGTCGCTTGGGAAGTCTTTTCTTAGCTGCTGGATTCAAAATCATCCCCAAGCTCTGGCTTGGAATGACTGGTTATGGTTATTTTGGCAAAATCTCCAGTGTTGTACATGGAGAAAACCATGGCAATGATGTTGACAAATGGGCTGAACTGGAAAGTTCTATGCGAGGAGCGGGGCTCAGAGTTGGCGCACAATTCCAGCTTGGCAAGTTTAAGACGGGAATCATTTTTGAGCCGAAAACGAATATCGGGGTAAAGACCAAAACCAGCATCTCAGAAAACCCCCTTTATGAAGGTCTGTTTCCAGATTATTCAGAGACCACCTGGACTCTTCCGTCCATTCTAGGTCTTGGCCTGGCCTATACTTTTGATCCGCAGTTGTTACTGGTTCTTGATATAGAGTATCGGGATTATTCAAGCTCTGAAGTACAGCTTAATTTGTATGAATACGGGGGGAATCCCACCTGGGACAATGTCTTGATTTATAGATTGGGCCTGGAAAAAGGTTCCGCTAAAAGCGGGCTTCCATTACGCGCCGGTTACGCATTCATTCCTCAAGCTTATTCCTCAGCGACAACAGATCAGCCTTTGGGCACAGAAGCAGTGATTGTATACGGAGATCAGAATGTCAAACATCTGGTGACCCTGGGTACATCAATACAATATTCCTGCAGCCAGGTCAATCTGGCGCTGGCATATTCTTTCATCAAATGGCGTCGTGATCTGTATACTTATGTAACGGTGGAAGAAAATTATATAGAAAGGCAGGTCACTCTTTTTGTAGAATGGGTGATCTTCCCGCGTTAAGCGAAGTTATTTATCATCCTTTGGGTGATTGTTTTTTTGTTCATGTCTTCGACTTGGGGTTAACCCAAGTGCAGACCGCGAGCCGATCCTGCATTCCCGGCACCGAGCGCCCTGCCTCAAAAGTGAACTCAATTTACCCCTCCTCTTTTCTAAGGTGTTGAATACTTGCTATTCCTTTTTGGATACTCTACTGAGGATACTGCCGCTAAAGGTCTTCCACGAGATACCCATTTATATTGAAAAAGTTCGGTTAAGCCTTAATTGCATTTGGATATCTGGTGCCATATATTCGCGAGCAAATTTACAACACTCAAAGGGGAAGGATCGAAATGCGGTTTTTAATTGTAGAAGATCAAAAAGATGTACGCAATCTCATGGAAGCATTTCTAAATGAATTTGGTTCGAGCGATATGGCAGAAGATGGAATTCAAGGCCTGTCGAAAGTTTTGAATTCTGTTCAAGACAAAACCCCTTATGATGCGGTCTTCCTAGATATTATGATGCCCAAACTTGAGGGTCAGCAGGTTTTGCAAAAAATCCGTGAACTGGAAGAGGCTAACAATATCCTTCCACCTAAAAATGTAAAAATCATAATGGTCTCTGCTCTTGGGGATAGCGAAAATGTCATGGAAGCATTCAAATCTCAGGCAGACGCCTATCTGGTTAAACCAGTACTGCGTGAGAAATTAGTCACCACCATGAGAAAAGCAGGCCTGACGCTTCCCCTATAAACAAATCAAGCATCACCCAACACCACTCTTCAAAGAGGGGACAGTTCATTAATAACGCGTGGTTTTGGGGACACGAATAGCACGAATCACCCCGTCCGCGTGACAACGAAAAAACGAAATTTACGAAAGTAACTTTTTGATAGGGCTGTTAGGATGATAAACCATGCGAGTTCAAAACGGTTTTGGAAACCGGCGTTATAACTGGGATCTAGACCCCAAGACATTTATCCTGCAGGGCTGGTCGAAACAGGAAGCTAAAACTGGAATCTTTGAAATAGACGGTGAATAGCTGCAACTGAAACTTTGATCTTAAGGTTCATGAATTATCATCAACAATTGAATTAAAAAAAAACAGAGAAGCCCTCTTACAATTAAGTCTTGCGTTTCGTTCGTAAAATTCGTTGTAAAAAGAAAAGCGCCTCAACACTTTAGACCATTAGACCTTCTAGGTTTTTATACAATTCCAGGGACTCAGGATTCGCCAAAGCAGAACGGTTTTGAACCTCTTTGCCCTGAATAATTTTTTTAACAGCTATTTCCACTTTCTTGCCGTTGATGGTATAGGGGATATCCTGAGTCTCAAGAATGATCGCCGGTATATGTCTCGGGCTACAGTTAGCCCGAATAGCGGTCCGCAAACTCTGTTCCAAAGTTGCGTTTAACTCGAAGCCAGGGTTGAGCTTCACAAACAAAATGATCCGTTCATCATCGTCCCAGGGTTGCCCGACGACGAGACTATCAGCGATTTGCGGAAGGTTTTCCACAACGCTGTAGATTTCCGCAGTTCCAATTCTCACCCCGCCAGGATTCAGGGTTGCATCAGAGCGGCCATAGATACGCACTCCGCCATGCTCATTTATCTCGATATAGTCGCCATGCTGCCAGATACCCGGATATTCTGCAAAGTAGGCGCGATGATATTTTTGACCATCGGGGTCATTCCAGAAATAGATGGGCATGGAGGGAAATGCCTGGCTACAGACAAGTTCGCCGCTTTCGTTCAGGACTGGCTGACCTGAATCATTAAAAGCTTCTACCTTCATCCCCAGACCGCGACATTGGAGTTCACCACGAAAAACGGGCAGCACCGGGTTCCCCAGCGCAAAGCATGAAACAATATCTGTTCCCCCGGAGATTGAGGCGAGCAGCAGGTCAGTCTTGATATCGCGGTAAACATAGTCGAAACTGGCTTCAGACAAGGGTGATCCAGTGGAGAGTACTGCGCGTAGGGCTTCCAGTTTAATGGCTTCTCCTGGTTTGTACCCAGCTGCCTCAAGGGCATCTAGATATTTTGCGCTGGTTCCAAAAATGGAGATATTCAAATTTTCTGCCAGCGTCCAGAGAGCTCCCGGGTTTGGGTAAAAAGGATTCCCATCATAGAGTACCAGGGTGGCACCAACAGCCAGACTGCTCACCAACCAGTTCCACATCATCCAGCCACAGGTGGTAAAATAAAAAATCGTATCTTCTCGCTTCAAATCGCAATGCAATATGTGCTCTTTAAGGTGTTGAATGAGGGTACCACCTGCTGAGTGAACAATGGATTTTGGTAATCCAGTCGTTCCAGAGGAATACATGATATAAAGGGGATGGTCAAAAGGAAGCGCTTCGAAAGTGATCTCAGAAGCCGTATTGTCCAAAAAATCGTCCCAATGCATACTTCCGGGCAGCGTTGTAAGATCAGGTTTACCGGTATAACTGACAATGACGACTTGCTCCACAGTGGGCAACTCACTGAGAATAGAACCGAGTTTTTCAAGTGAATCAAAACGTTTGCCACCATAAAAATAGCCGTCAGCTGCAAAAATTATTTTTGGCTCTATCTGGGAGAAACGGTCCAGCACACCCTTGATACCAAAATCAGGCGAGGACGATGACCAAATGGCACCAATACTTGCCGAAGCGAGCATGGCGATGATGGTCTCTGGTAAATTGGGGATAAAGCCAGCGATACGATCACCGCGCTTGACACCGGCGGCCTTAAGGGCTTGAGTAGCCCGCGCCACCTGGGTATACAGTTCTGAATAACTCAAGGATCTTTCAACTTGATCCTCACCTCGAAAATGAATAGCGATACCTTCATCCCGGAACCGGAGCAGGTTTTCAGCATAGTTCAGTCGGGATCCTTCAAACCATTTTGCCCCTGGCATCTTTGTCAGATCATCAACAACGGCTGAATAGTTCTGGTGGGAAATAATCTCCCCAAAATGCCACATCTCATCCCAAAAGTCAGCCCCACTAGAAAGCGACCACTGGTAAAGGGCCTCATAATCTTTTAAGCAAAGTCCGTATTTGCCATTCACCTGTTCTCGAAAGCGGGTGATTTGAGCCTGATCCACCTGATCCTTATCAGGAGTCCACAAAACATTTTTTGACATAGAATCCTTTATACGTTTAGTCTTCTTCTGGATTAACACGGGTTCGGAGCTGTTTTACCCTTCCACGTTTTGTTTTTGTCTCCAGTCGCCTGCTGATAGAACTGTTGGTTGGCCGGGTTGCTTTCCTGGGTTTGGGTTTACTGGCCGCTTTTTCGATAATTTTGTCAAGTCTTCCTAAAGCCGCCAGTCGATTAGCCTCCTGGTTTCTGAACTGCCGGGCTGTAATCACAATGACACCCTCCGCATTGATGCGCTGATCTCTTAATTTCAGCAAAGCCTCCTTAATATGATCAGGCAGGCTGGAGTTCTGACTTTCAAAACGGAGTTGGATGGCTGTTGCCACCTTGTTCACGTTCTGGCCACCAGGTCCACCTGATCGAATGGCTTTGAGCTCAAGCTCACTTTCAAGGATGGTGAAGGAAGACATTATGAATTTGAATTACCTATGGGATTAGACAGCACGCCCAAAGCTTGAATTTCAATATTAATGCAATCTCCATTTTTTAGCTGGAAACTTGAATCTGGTTTGAGTGGGCTCCCTGAGCAGATGACGTCTGCTTTTTGCAGATTGGTTTTTTGGGCTTCCATCAACATTTCGGCGAAACTCAGATTCATTTCTTTAAAATGTCCCTCAGCAACAGGTTTTTCATTCACGCTAATTTGTAAGTCGAGACTGAAGCCCTTGCCCAGTTTGCGGGGCTCAAGTTCCTCAGCCGGAACAAAATAGGGACCCATACTTGTCGCCAGACCCAAAGACAAGCCATCATTCCCCTGCTGTTGTGGATCGAACCAGTTGTTTACAATGGAATACCCGGCGACATCAAGACCGGAGTCGCCATATCCAAGAATGGCTGCTATTTCAGCCTGGGCCAGAAGCCCGGAAAAGGGTTGAGTCTGCCTGTGTCCCAACAGTGTTTGGGTGTTCCCAAAGATAAAGGCTGCGGACTTTTCCGGGTTGAAGACATTAAAATATCTCAAACTTGGCGGGTTTGGGACAGGTGCAAAAAATACGATGTCTGCTTCAAGCATTCCCAAGGATCGATTGTAAATGGTGAGACCCGTGATATCGATGGTTTGAAAAGCCTCTTCCAGCCGTTTTAGCAAGGGGTATAAGTGTCCCCACTCCTTTAGGGTCAGTTCCATGGAGGATGCCAGCTTGAGAAAATCTTGAGCATTGCGATCTTCCTTCATCCAAAGCGAGGCTCGCATCACGTCTACGGCATATCCTCTCAGTGAAAATGCCAGCCGGGGTTCCATGCGTAAATCCAATCCATATGAGAGTAGTTTCATAATTATTCCTGTTTTGTTGGTCTTTAAAGATGCACCGAGAGCCGTATGTCTAAAAGAAAAATTCAGTAATTGGTCACACATAAGCCACCCCCTGAAAAGGGTTTATTCACAGTTAGTTCAAGATATCTTCAGAGCTGGATATATCTTGGACCAATGGAAAACAATGATTGCGAGAAGAGAGACCGAAAAAGATGAGTAAAGCGAAAATTGTCTCCATAATTTTATATTCGATTGTGACGTTCATAACGGCGGGGACGGGTTTGAAATTCATTACAGCCTCCGAATATTTTACCTATCATGCCCAGGCGTCGGGGATGGACTGGACCCAGGTAAATCCGGGTCTGCAGCTATTAATGCTGGCAGGATTTAAAATTGTAGGAGCTGGATTCTTGACCGTTGCTTTCTGCCTGATTTTTATGATCATTTCCCCTTTTTCCCGGCATGATCAACGCTGGTCCTATTTTGCCATCCCGCTGAGCGGCCTGCTTTTATGGTCCATAATTTTTATCACAACGCTAAGTGTAGCTTTCACGACGGGAGCAAATGCACCATGGGGCGGAAGCTTGTTTTGCATTATAACACTTTTGCTTGGATTCATTGTCTCGCTTCTTGCGTCTGCAGCGAAAAAAAACAACGAGAATAAAGAGGAGCTCAAGTGAAAAACCCAGCCTTGATACTAATCGATGTTCAAAAGGGCTTTGATCTGCCCTTTTGGGGTTCCAGAAACAATCCTGAGGCGGAGACCAATATTGCAAAACTGCTTTCGGTATGGAGAAGCCGTGATTTACCCATTATCCATGTGAAACACTGTTCCGTTTCTCCAAAATCTCCGCTGCACCCGGATCAACCGGGAAACGCTTTTAAGGAAGAAGTCCAGCCGCTCCCCGGTGAACCGCTGTTTACCAAGACCGTGAATAGTGCCTTTATCGGAACCGGTCTTGAGGATTATCTGCGAGAAAACAAATTGAACTCCCTGGTTATTGTGGGGCTCACCACAGACCATTGCGTTTCAACCTCAACCCGAATGGCTGGAAACCTGGGTTTTGAGGTGATTCTTGTTTCCGATGCCACGGCAACCTTTGAACGAGAAGGTCATAATGGAACAAAGTATTCAGCAGCGGAAATGCATGACATCAATCTGGCAAGTTTGAATGGTGAATTTTGCGAAGTGCTGTCTACAAGTAAGCTTTTAGCATCCATGGAATAATCCCTTTTAGGAAGAAAAAAAACTGGTTATGCACATCGTAGAAGAACTCGAAAAATGGACATCCGATTTTCAACAGGGCTGGATGAAATGGCTCAAACAAAGCAAGGTCACAAATTGGAAACTTTATAACTATGTAAAAAATGAAGTTTCTCCGCCAAGCCCAGGTATCGCGTTGTCAAAGGCAAAGCTGCTCCTCATTTCGTCTGCCGGGGCATATCTTCCATCCAAAGACAAACCCTTTGACGCCTCAAGCATTCTCGGTGATTACAGTATCAGAACCTTCCCCATGACAACACCCTATTCAGAGCTGGAATATGCCCATGACCATTACGATCAAACAGCTGTTCGTGAAGATGCTCAGGTTCTGCTCCCGTTAACGCATCTGCAATCACTGCTTCATGAGAAAGTCATTGGGAGTTTGAGTGATACGGTAATCAGCTTTATGGGCTACCAGCCAAGAGTTAACAAAGTCGTAAATAAAATGATTCCGGAGATATTAAAGATTGTGAAGCTGGAACAGATTGACGCTGTTCTCCTGGTGCCATCATGACCGCTCTGCTCTCAATCCGTGGGATTGATTGCCAGGGCTCTGGAAATAGAGCGAGTCAGAACCACTCTGACCAGTTGGAATGCCAGGCCCATTCTCAATGTCTTGCCACCCCGGGTCACACTGACATCCCTAAAGCGGGGAATGACCCTTGGACATCCCCATGCTGGCGACCAGCAGAAAAGAATTCTCAGGGAGACCCTGGCACTTCTTGAAAAAGATGCTCCCCTTGAGCCAGTCATTTTAGCTGAGGTATAGCTTGAAAGTTCGCATCGCCAGAGCAACCAACAATTTAACGCGTGTTAGCCAGATGTATATGGATGGACTAGGATTCGAGCGCCTGTCCGCTTTTGAAAACCACCAAGGTTTTGACGGAATCATCATCGGAGATCCGAGTCAGCTCTATCATTTGGAGTTTACCCGCCACAAAGACACTCATGCAATCAAATCCCAGGATTCTGACAATCTGCTGATCTTTTATATCTCGGATAACAAAAAATGGCAGAGAACTTGCTCAAGAATGATTGCAGCCGGGTTTGTTGAGTTTAAATCTTTCAATCCATACTGGGATATCTCAGGTAAGACTTTTGAAGATTTGGATGGCTACCGGGTGGTACTGCAAAATCAGGAATGGACACTTTGAATGATTATTCGAGCGCCGCAAGAAAGCGATTTGACCTGCCTGGTTGATATCTATAACCAGGCTATAAATGAGCAAAAAATTGCTATTACTGAGCCCGTAACACTGGATGACAGAGAGATCTGGCTTGCCGGCCATAATGCGGAAAAACATCCTGTTTTGATTGCTGAAGATCAGGGTGAGATACTTGGGTTTTTAAGCATCAGTCCCTATAGACCGGGTAGGGCAGCACTTCGTCACACAGCGCATGTAAGTTATTTTGTGGATAAAAAACACCACCATCAGGGCGTTGCGTCGGCGTTGCTAGATAAGGCGATTTCCATCTGTCCCAAACTCGAAATAAAAAATCTGTTTGCAATTATACTTGAAAACAACACATCAAGTGTTAATCTGTTAAAAAAGTTTGGTTTTGAAAAATGGGCTCATCTACCTTTAGTTGCTGAGTTCGAGGGAATAGAAGTCGATCAGGTCTACTACGGTAGAAGAATTTCTAAAGAAAAGTAGAGGTTTAGCATGAAAATATTTTTGATGTTGCTCATGTCAGTTGTGTTGAGCGGTTGTCTTAAAGTACCACCAGGCGCTAAACCGGTTACAGGTTTTGATTTGAATCAATACCTAGGTGTGTGGTACGAGGTTGCCCGTCTGGATCATCGCTTTGAACGAGGTCTCAACAATGTTACTGCAGAATATTCCATGCGTCCAGGTGGTGGTGTGACCGTAAAAAACCGAGGTTTTATGGTCAAACATAACGAGTGGCGGGATGCTGAAGGGAAGGCTTCCTTTGTAAAAGAGCCAAACCTTGGGCATTTGAAAGTATCCTTTTTTCCACCCTTTTATGGGTCCTATGTGATTTTTGAATTGGATCCGGACTATCAATATGCCTTTGTGTGTGGTGACGATACTTCTTATCTCTGGCTACTTTCAAGAACGCCAGTACTCGACCAGGAAATTCTGGATGATTTTGAAAACAAGGTCCAAGCTCTGGGTTTTGATACCTCTAAACTGATATATGTTCACCACAGCCCGACGGAATAGGATGGATTGACCAAAAATGCCATCTGGATAGCGTCCTCCAGTGGCTTTTGAGGTTATAGAAGTCACCTAAAGTAAAACCGGTCGTCAATTATGCCCCCTGTCTTTCATGGGGGCTTTTTTGTGCAAACGTGAAAAACGCTAGGAATGCGCGTTATGCGCGTTTTAATTATGGCGTGGATAAATTGGACGAGAAAAAAATTGAGGAGATATAAGATGAGCAGCAAGGCAACCACATTAAAGCTAGGTTTCAATGCCCTTGGTTTTCAATCCGCGTGGTGGTTAACCGTTTTTGGTATAGTAATGGGGTATCCGCTTGTCGGACCACTGGCCATGACCTTGTATATGATTGCTGACCACTTTTCATTAACCAAGCAAAAGGCGGAAATGCTCCTGATTCTCACTGCAATGATTTTGGGAACCGTTGCCGACAGCATTTTTGCCAGTACAAGCTTTCTTTCATATGCCGGGGGATACACCCTGGCGCCATTTCTGGCTCCATTATGGATTACAGCTATGTGGGGTGGTTTTGCTGCTACCCTGAACCATTCCCTGGGATGGATAAAAACACGACCCGTTCTGGGTTTTTTACTCGGTGGAGTTTTTGGCCCCCTTTCCTATATCGCTGGCTCGAAATTTGGCGCCATTCAATTTAATGCTGAAATGACGACCACGGTCATTGTGTTGGGCATTTTCTGGGGACTGGCGGTACCTGGCCTGGTGAAACTCCATGCGCTTATCGATCGGAAACTGTCATGAGCAAGTTCAGCGCCCTGTTCATGGGATTTATCATTATCGTCAACCCCCTGGAATTGTCTGCATCTCCAATGGTGTTGAAAGAGAGCCTGTACAATGACTCAAATTGGTTGCCTGTTGAAACAACCAAAACGGGCATTACTATCTCAGAGAAAGTAGTAGATAACGTGGCGGTGAAGGCTGTAAAGGTGACACAGGAGGTCAGTCTTGACCCGGAGATTCTAGCTCAGGTTATCGAGGATGTCGCGAACTACGGTCGCTTTCTTACCAGCGCCAGCGCCATGGAATGTGAACTCTTGGCTGTTGATGAATCAGGCCTGGTAGGATATCAATATGTAGATGTCCCTGTTATCTCTGATCGCGTTTATGCTTTTAAAATGTACAGGCCAGACAGAAGTCAGACGCGGGTAGATTGGGAGTTAATCCCAGAAAGCAAGCTTGCTAATTATGAAGTCAATGAAAGACCTGGAGTGTATATTGATTATGGTGTTGGCTCCTGGTCCATGAATAAACTCGAGAATGGATTGTACGAGGTATCCTATCGTTTGGTGATGGATCCAGGTGGGTGGATTCCCGGCAATGTCAGTGACTACTTCAACAGAGTATCAATTGTAGGCATATTTAAAGACGCGCTTATAGAAACACAGCGCAGAAGTTTAGGGGGGAAGCTTTAATATGAGCACACCAGAAATTTTTGTACAGGGGGGCTTTGCCATCTTCATTTATGTGAGCATCGTCTGGATCATTAGCCTGCTGAAGAAAGATGCCGGAATTATGGATATTTTTTGGGGCCTGGGCTTTGTTATCGTAGGCTATTTCTATCTTGCGGCCGATTATAGTTCAGCCCTTCAGCCACGGTTGTTGTACCTTCTGGCGTTGTTGTGGGGTTTAAGACTCTCAATCCATATCGGCGCACGAAATCTTGGACAGCCAGAAGATGCACGGTATGCAAACTGGAGAAAACAGTTTGGTGCCAAATGGTGGTGGTATAGCTATTTTCGTGTATTTATTCTTCAGGGCGTGGTGATGTGGGTGGTTTCAATCCCCCTGCTTACAGGTTTGCAGGATACAGCTGATTTGAATCTTCTGGACTTTTTCGGGCTGGCACTTTTTGTGACGGGATTTCTTTTCGAGGCAATCGGTGATTGGCAGTTGCACGCCTTCAAAAAGAAGAAAGAAAACAAGGGCAAGGTGCTTGACACAGGTTTGTGGGGGCTCACCAGACACCCCAATTATTTTGGTGAAGCACTGCTTTGGTGGGGCTTGGGATTCATTGCAGTCGAGACAAGTACAACCTGGATTTTTATCAGTCCCCTGATTATGACCTGGCTTTTGATAAAAGTTTCAGGTGTAAAAATGCTGGATGAGTTACTTGTAAAAACCAAACCGGAATATGCGGCCTACATTCAAAACACGAATGCCTTTTTACCTGGAAAGAAAAAATGAGTCGAACACTTAAAACCCTGGGGTTAGTAAGTTTAATATTAGGAGTCGTTGGTATGAGTAGAGGGTCGGGAGCACACCATGGTCAGAAACTGGAAACTCATGTAAATCTGGAAAAGTTTATGGGTGACTGGTATGTCATAGCCAGTATTCCCACGATGTTCGAAAAAGGTGCCGTGAACGCAGTAGAAAATTATACCTGGAATGATAAAGGCTATGTTGATGTTACCTTTACTTATATTAAGGATAAGCCGGACGGAAAAGCCAAAAGAATGACTCAAAAGGGCTTCATTTATGACGAAAGCTCGAACGCTGAATGGCGGGTTCAACCTATTTGGCCTCTGCGATTAGGGTATCTTATTTTAGATTTGGCTGAGGATTATAGTTATACTGTTATTGGTGTTCCCAACAGGAAATATCTATGGATAATGGCTCGGGAGCCCAGCCTTTCAGACTCGGTTTATCAGAAGATTCTCAAGGATGTGGAACAGCAGGGATATGCCGTCAGCGAGATTCAAAAAGTTCCGCAAAGCTGGTGATCTAAAAAGTGAATATTTTCTGGGAAAGGAATCGTAATGAGTGAATTAGCACTACCCCTTGGTGTGAAATATCTGGATGGTCCGAGATTCAGAGCAGCCTTTATTGCTGGAGCACAGGCAATTATCAATGACCGGGTGTATTTAAACAAGATAAACGTTTTCCCTGTTCCAGATGCAGACACAGGCACCAACATGGCTTCCACCGTTCAAGCTGTAGCCGCAGAATTATCTGAATCGCCAGCCTTGGGTGACGTTGTTTCGGGCGCCGCAAACGCTGCCCTCATGGGGAGCCGCGGTAATTCAGGAATTATCTTTGCTCAATTTTTATATGGCCTCTCCCGCTCCCTCAAAGACGAGAAACTGGCAAGCCCTAAAAAATTTGTACTTGCAGCTAGGGAAGGTGTGGAGCACGTTTATGAATCTCTGATTCATCCCGTTGAAGGAACCATACTCACAGTCATGCGGGCCTGGTCTAATGCTTTGGAAAAAGTGGTGGCCACTACTGATGATTTTCACGTGCTACTAAACAAGTCTTATGAGGTCGCTGAAAAGGCGTTGATAGATACCCCGCTCCAGCTGGAGGTTCTAGCTAAAGCGGGTGTTGTTGACTCGGGCGCGAAGGGGTTTGTAGACTTCCTGAAAGGGGTTCTGGATTTTATCAAAAGCGGCAATTTGAGAGATATCCCCCGGTTTGAAAAACCAGAGGAACAGGAAGAATTACACCATTTCAGTGGCGAGGATGAAATCCCTCATCGATATTGTACAGAAGTTTTGGTCAGCAACAGTAACATTGATTTTGTAGAAGTGAAACGAAAAGCTGAAAGCTTCGGAGATTCCGTCGTGGTTGCTGGTTCTCCGCAACGATTGAGATTGCATGTCCACACAAATAACCCGGCAGATCTGTTTGATTGGCTCCGGGATAAAGGTGAGCTGTCCAGCATGAAAGCCGAGGACATGCTTCGTCAATTTGAGGTGAGTCATAAGCGAAAGCACGCCATAGCACTGGTTACAGATTCCGCCTGTGATCTTCCAGCGGATATCATCGCAAAGCATCAGATTAACGTCATCCCCTTCACTGTGAATTTCGGGGAAAACAGCTATCTTGATAAAGTGACGATTACACCTGAAAAATTCTATAGCTTGCTTGAGCAGGCACCGGTGCACCCTTCCACGGCTCAACCCAGTCCAGCCATGGTGAGCAACCAACTTTCTTTTCTAAAAACACATTATGATTCAGTGGTGACTGTTCATATTTCAAGCCAATTAAGCGGTATCTTCAATCTGGCGCTACAGGCGATTAATACCCAGGAAGGCGATGATATATTTGCCATTGACTCAAAACAATTATCTGTTTCTCAGGGCTTGATTGTTTATCGGTTGGCTCTGGCCATAGAAGCCGGAAAAAGCTTTTCAGAAATCAAATCCCTGGCGGATGAATATGTAAAAAAGACCAAGGTTTTTGTGGATGTCGCCACCTTGAAATACATGGTTCGCGGGGGCCGGGTGAGTCCCATGAAAGGTCTGGTAGCCAAACTGTTGAACCTGAAGCCGATTATCTCGCTGGACGAAGACGGAAAGGGAGTTGCCTACGGAAAATCCTTTAGTCGCAAGGGTAACATGGAGAAGATCAAAAAACTGGTCTCTGATTATGCTTATCAGGCTAAAGTCTGGAATTACGCAATTGTTCATGCCCAGGCATTGGATCGGGCAAAACTATACGCCGCGGACCTTGAAAAAGCGCTGGGAAAACCACCGGCCTATATACAGGAAATTTCACCGGTGGTGGGAGCCCATAATGGTCTCGGTGTTGTGGGCATCGGTATCATGTCTGAATAAGCAACGCGTTCATCAGTTATGAATATATGACGTAACACGTCACAAGAATCCCACTCAAACAAAAAGATGATCATTAAGAAGAAGGAAAGTAAGTAAAATGACTGAAATACTAATCGCAGGGTTGATGTTTTTTGGAATGGCTCTGGGGGCTGATGGTCTGTTGTCCCCGGGAATGGAAGCACCCGATTTCACCATGACTGATCAGGACGGCGTAAAACATACACTCTCCGCCTACAGGGGACAACAAGTGGTGGTCTATTTTTACCCAAAGGACGACACGCCCGGCTGTACCAAAGAAGCCTGT
>JABMOT010000237.1 GCA_013202385.1 Fidelibacterota bacterium | reverse complement strand
TTTGCAATTCTCACAAAACGACTCAGAGCAATCTCTGAAATTGTAGCCGAATTTGAAAAAGGCAATCTCGATCATCGGATTGAGATCGAAACTAAGGATGAATTTGGACAACTCGGTATTGCCTTTAATAGTATGGCAGACCGGATTGAATCTACAGTTGAGAAATTAAGACAAAATGACACACTACGGCGGGAGTTGATTGCCAACGTCTCTCATGACTTGAGAACGCCTCTGGCTTCTATTCAGGGATATGTGGAAACCATATTGATGAAAAGCGATCTTGATGAAGATCGGAAATTGAAATATTTAAATGTCATTCTTAAAAACACCCAGAGTCTGAGCAAACAGGTAAATGAGTTGTTCGAATTGTCAAAACTTGAGGCTAAACAAATCTTGCCAAACCTGGAACCCTTTTCAATCAATGAGTTGACCCAGGATGTAAGTTTGAAATTCAAGACCCAATTTGAATCTCATAAGCTGGAACTTATCACAGAAATCCCCCACGATTTACCCTCTGTGGTCGGTGATATTGCGATGATTGAAAGGGTGATTGCGAATTTAATTCGAAATGCTTCTGAATTCACACCCTCCGGGGGTCGTGTCACAGTGAGCATTAAAAAACGTGATGAGTCAGTTAGCGTTAGCATTGAGGATACCGGCCAGGGTATCTCTGCAGAAGATATCCCTTATATCTTTGATCGCTTTTATCGGGGTGGCAAAAAAACCATTGAAGGTTCAACAAGTACTGGGCTGGGACTGACAATCGCCTCGAAAATGATTGAAGCTCATGACCAAACGCTCATTGTAGAAAGCGAATTGGGTAAAGGGACCCGCTTTAGCTTTGAGTTGCCACTCTCATAGTCACCCGATTCACTTCACTCAATATCTTTCGATTTTACAAACATATGATTCCCCTGTGATACTTCCGTGATACGCGCTTGGTATCTTGGTCCAGGTCAAGAAAACCAACAGGTAACTAAACACAGGAGGATACCATGCTACAAAAACTGACCCTTATCGGAACAACCCTTTTACTCATCATTGCATGTGATACAACCAGCAATGAGCCAAACATCGAAGCTGACTTCAGAGTTGTCATCGAAAATGTTGCTGTCTCAAAAAGCTATTCGGCCAGTGGAGCTTTCAACACTCCCGTCGGCGCTTCTGCCCCAGCCCCTATTTTCCCTGGTGAAGCTTACGAAGCGAGCTTTAGCGCAGCACCGGGAAGCAAATTATCATTTGCCACCATGTTTGTGCAATCCAATGACCTATTCTATGCTCCAGATGGTGATGGAATAGATCTTTACAACAGCAACGGCAGCCAGGTTACGGGTGACGTCACCAGCCAGATCATGCTCTGGGATGCCGGCAGCGAAGTCAATCAGGAACCAGGTTTGGGAGCTGATCAGGCTCCTCGTCAATCAGGTGCAAACACTGGAGCAGCAGATGCCAACAATATGGTGAGACTCGCGACGGATGACTTTTCGAATCTACCAGCCGTTTCTGATGTACTTATGGTAAGCCTAAGCTCAACAGGTTCTACATCTTTCAAACTTCGGATTGAAAATGTTTCCAACTCTAGCACAGTCATGACATCCGATGGCGGCTCAGTTGCCGTTCCTCTGGCACCTGGAGTGTTTGTCATTCACGCTGCTGCAAATGCTTTGTTTGAAGCTGGACAGGCAGATTTTGGATATGGCCTGGCAGCGATTGCGGAAGATGGCGATCCAAGCGGACTTGCAGGAATGTTGGCTGAAGATACTGGTGTTACTCAGCTCTACGCTCCTGGTGTATATGTCGTCCATGAATTGGCAAACCCACTCTTTACAGCTGGCGCAGTTGATCGAGGTGAAGGTCTTGAAGATTTGGCAGAAGATGGTGACCCAACAAGTCTTGCAGCTACTTTGAGTGCCTCGGACATGTATGGAGCCAATGGAGCCTTTAACACACCTGTTGGTGCAGCTAGTCCTGGTGCATTGGCTCCAGGCGCTTCATACGAGTTCACCGTATCAGCCATGGAGGGTGATTATTTATCACTGGCTACTATGCTGGTCCAATCAAACGATCTGTTTGTTGCTCCAGAAGGAATGGGCATTGCTCTTTTCTCAAGTGGTACAGCCATGACAGGTGATGTAACCAGCTACTTCAAAATATGGGATGCGGGCACAGAAGTTAACGAAACCCCAGGTGTAGGTCTGAACCAGGCACCTCGCCAGGCTGGCGCAGGGACTGGTGCCAGTGAAATGGCTACAGTAAGTATCGTAAACGATATGTATACTTACCCCAACTTAAGTGATATCATCAGGATCACGATCACTGAGATTTAATATCACTGTTGAAAGAGATGTAAGGCAGGAGGGACTAACTTCCTGCCTTATTTGCGAAACAGTGGATGAAAGGAGCACAAAATGAAAAACCATAAATATCAATTCATAGTAGTGATTGCGCTTAGCGTCATATTATTTGGCTCACTCACGGCTCAGATTGTCTCGAGAGATTCACCACTGGCT
>JABMOT010000236.1 GCA_013202385.1 Fidelibacterota bacterium | reverse complement strand
ATGGAAACAAAAATCATTTTAAGGCATGTATAAGAAAGTCATGACGCGTAAAATCCTATTTGGCCTGCTTGTACATCAGTTATTGGTTTCGATTGTTTTTTCGGAAACCCCTGCTTTTCAATTATTGACCTATCCCTTCAGTAATCGATCTGCAGCAATGGGGGGAAGCCGTGCTGTTGATGCTTCAGGCAATTTTGATATTCAGGGAAATCCCGCAAGTGCCAGTTTTGTGGAAAACTTGCAGGGCCAGGCAGGCTTTGTGAATCATCTCGTGGGTATTAAGGGCTATACGCTAGGCGGAGTCCTGCCCATGGATCGCCACCGCATCAGTGCTGAAATTATCTATTTTGATTATGGTCTCTTTGACAAAACCGATATTGTGGGAACGACAACTGGCAGTTTTGGTTATCATGAATTAGCGACAGCCCTGGGCTATGCGTTCACGTTTTCCGAAGGTATTCGTCTGGGCGGTCGAGTCGGTCGTTTTCAGCGTGTTGCGGATACCAGAACACTCGGTGAGTTTTACTATGATCTCGGAGCGATATATCACAAGGCGCAGGACTCACTCACCGTGGGATTATATCTCGCTTCCGCCGAATTAGGAGAAAGCTCAGAAGCCTTTCCAACCCAGCTTCACCTGGGGACTTCAAAAATACTTTCGCATTTGCCACTCCGGCTGAATGTTGAGGGGATATACGGATTTAACAACTTGCTCCGATTCGCTTTTGGGGCTGAAATTCTCCTGCATCCAAGTTTCAAGGTTAGACTTGGCGTTAACTCAAACCGATTTGATCTCCAGTCTGGTGTTACAGAGTCTGACTTTATCGCTGGGACTTCTGCAGGCTTTGCTCTTGATTGGCAGGGACTGCTCATTGAGTCAGCTACCCAGAGTTTTGGTGCTGCAGGCTGGGTCAGTCAACTGTCCCTGGCCTATCACCTTTAGCCAAACTCCTTCCTCACGATCGCCTGATTAGCAAATAAAAAGACCAATGTTTTGGATAGCTGGGAGGTTATACTACCAATCTAGGTAAATTTTGAGAGTGTGATAGGTCACCAGCTCAGAGTACCAGGGGGTTAGTTTATAGTTGTTTAGGGTATTATGAAAATCTTGTACATAAACATATTAATCCTTCTACTCTTGCAAAATCTGGGTTTTGGTGGTTCAAATATGGTTGAGAATGAGCTGCTAGTCCGCTTTGAAGACGGTCTTACACAGGCGGATATTGAAGTTATTCTTCTGGATGATCCTCTGGAAATCGTAAGACAAATCAGCCGGCCTTTAAATCTCTGGTTGCTCCGCGTCGATCTTCAAAAATCCACATTACATCGCACCCGCAGAAACATGAAGGATTTTCCTGAAGTTCGTTATGTGCAAAACGATCATTTCCTCAGTTTAAGAAATGTTCCAGATGACCCACTTTATACAGAACAATGGAATTTTAACAACATCGGCGTCTTAGATATAAACGGGAATCCATTGGGAATTGAAGATGCAGACATAGATGCCCCCGAAGCCTGGGATATTAGCACTGGTGGCACCACGGCTTTGGGCCGAGAGATCGTTGCTGGAGTTGTTGATGGGGGTTGCGAAATGATCCACCCAGACCTTTTGGCGAACCTCTGGTCTAATCCCGCTGATACTGCCGGGAATGGACTTGATGACGATGGAAACGGTTGGGTTGATGACAGTCTGGGCTGGAACGCTTTTAATCAGAATGGAGATATACCTACCAGTAGTCATGGAACCCATGTAGCCGGGATTATTGGGGCGCATTCTAACAATGGGAATCAGGTTGCAGGTATAAACTGGAATGTAAAACTGATGATTGTTGCTGGCGCCAGTACTCTCACCTCTACTGCCATGGAGGCATACAGCTATATTCTGGAACAAAAACTGGCCTGGTTGGAATCAGGAGGAACGCGGGGTGCCTTTGTCGTGGTTACTAATTCCAGTTTTGGGATTGATTTCTCTGACAGTGCGAATGTGTGTGAATCGGGCGACTATCCCGTTTGGAATGATATGTTCAATCTGATGGGTGAAGCCGGTATTTTGTCCATCGCTGCTACAGCCAACCGGAGTGTCAATGTTGACCTGTCTGGAGACATCCCGACCAGCTGCAATAGTCCTTATCTGATTACGGTCACCAACACCACCTCGTTTGATGTAAAAGCCAATAGTGCCGGGTATGGTGCTGAGTCCATAGATCTGGGCGCACCTGGATATGGAATTTTATCAACCAACTATGAGCAAGGCGTTTCCACAAAATATGGAACTTCAATGTCGGCTCCCCATGTGACGGGTGCTGTAGCTTTGATGTATGCCGCTGCTAATGAAAATCTGTCGCAATACACTGAAGCGCATCCTGCGTTAGGAGCGCAGCTTATCAAATCAATGCTGCTTTCATCAGTAGATACTTTGGCAGCACTTCAGAACATTACTCTAAGCGGTGGGAGATTGAATTTGCATCAGGCTGCATTGCGAGTGGCAAGCTGGTCTTCTGGAGGTGATGGAGATCTGAACATGGATGGCCAGTTAAATATTCAGGATGTGGTTCTTTTAATTAATTTTATTCTAGGTAGAATTGAGTCAACACCTGAACTGAGAGCTGCCGCAGATCTTAATTCTGATAGTAATGTTAACGTTCAGGATTTGGTTTTTCTAGTAAACGTAATTCTACAATAATAAAAACCCATCGACAAGCGATGGGTTTATCATCCTGTTTGGAAGTAGGATCAATACAGGAATTTCATAATGAACATAGCGCCAATTCCAGCGAGAGTTATCAGGAAGGCTCCCATCTGTCGAATCGGTGTTTTGGGGTCTTGAAACACATTCACTTCAAATTCATGAAAACTTGAAGAGCCGCGTGAATCGGTAAGTTCGATAATAAATTTATTTGCACCATCATTGGAGGCATCCGGTATCCAGGTAATCAATCCCGATTCTTCATTCATTTCAGCCCCATTTGGTAGCAGAATCTTGGAGTAGTGGATAGCATCTTCATTCAAATCCCGAGAGGATAATTGATACCGATATTCGCGATCCATAAGCACTACGAGTGATGGAGTAGAGGTGATTTCAGGGAGGGCATTCACAAACAATTCTATCTTCTGGACATTGGTAATGAAACCATCAGTTACACTTACCTTGAACTGGTTCTTATTTATCTGGCCGATTTCCGGAGTCCAGCGGAGTATCGAGCCATCTGTCAGTTTAACGCCCTTAGGTGCATCAATGACCTTGTAAATCAGCTCCTGGTCTGTGTTCAGATCCAGTGCCTTTATTTCATAGATATACTCCTGACCGGCAATGGCCATGGTATCGGCCGATGAAACAATAACTGGGGGAGCATTTGCGTAGACCGCAAACTTGTAGGTATCAGAGCTGTATTTATCCGAGACTTTGACAAAAATCTGATTCCAGCCTTTCTGGTCCTTTGCGGGAGTCCAGTTAACCACCCCGGCAGGAGTTATGGTCATGCCCTTGGGAGCGGTTAAAAATGCAAAGTTTAGACTTTGATCTTTATTCAAATCTGTAACGGGCAAGGTTGTCGTGTAGGGTCGAGCGACGGTTGCCAAGGAATCGGCGACCTTTCCAAGAACTGGGGCGCTGTTAACATAAACCGTTACCTTTTGGAGATCATCCCTCAGACCATCTGAAACTGATACAGTAAAGCTTTGCTTGCCCAACTCGGCTTCGGTAGGCGTCCAGGTGATATGTCCACGCCGACTGATCGTTAAATTCGGGATACTGCTCTCTGAGAGCAGAAAACTGATGTCCTGGTTGTTGTTTGGGTCATTCACCTCCACATTATAATTCCAAGGCTTGCCTACAGGTACATGTTCTTCATATTTGGAAATTATCACCGGTGGGGTATTGGCAAAAATGGTGAAGGAGTCCTGTACAGTTGACATGTCGTCAGTCAGCTCAAAAAGGATATCATGAAAACCAGTCTGTTTGGCTTCAGGCACCCAGGTGATTCGACCAGAGGATTCCATAATAAGATTTTGGGGTGTACGTAAAGGGATAAGTCTCGCTGTGTTGTTCTTGTTCTTGTCCTGTAGCTTGACCTGTCCGACATAGGGCTCATTGATAAAGGCGACAGGACCCGGTTTTTCCAGAATGAGGGGGTGAATATTAACATAGAGGGTGAATTTCTGAACCACGCGTTCAAAGCCATCACTCACGCTTAGACTAACATACTGTGAGTCTAACTGGGTATCACTAGGCAACCAGCGAACAAGTCCTTCTTCGTCAACTTGCATTCCAGCCGGTGCGGAAATCAATTCATATTCAAAATACTGTTCCTTATTCAAATCTTCCAATTGCACTTGATAAAGATACTGTTGTCCTGTCTCTGCAAGAGATGTGGGTGTAGAAAAAATTTCGGGAAGGTGATTGACATAGAGTGTAAATGCTGTGTCCAGACTTTGGCCAAAGGAGTAAGAAATTTCATGATAGCCCAGTTGATCCTTCCCAGGACTCCATCTTAAGATAAAGTCTTTCCCAAGTCGCATGCCTTCGGGATAAGTTTTGAATTTTACATAAGCCTGTCCAGGATCCATCTCATCTTGACGCGGTATGGCATGCACAAAATTATCGCCAACGTGCAAGATGACATCTGGAGCTTTGGGTTTTCTGCGAATTTCTTGAGCCGGAGCTTCTCCAATCATGGGGACGACCGCCAAATTCTCTATAGCAGCAGCTGGAACTAGGCTTTCAGAAGTTAAGGCATAAGAAAAGCTATCATTTTCTTCAACTTCAGCGTTGCTTTCGACGATTTCTGCTTCGTTGAGGGCCACAGCCATGAACTGATAGCGGTTGTGTTTCTCCAAGAGCAGACCGTCATGAAAAGCCAGGGCATTTGATGCAATAATATCATTCTCCACCAAAGGGTGAAAATTATCAAAGCGCTTGTTCTTGGTTTCTTGTTCTAAAAAATAAACCAGATCATCGGTTCTTATTAGTGCTTCTGTCAGTCCATCTCCATCCAAATCACTAAAACTAAGTTGTTTCACGGGCTCGGAAAATGATTTCCAGACAGAGCCTCCAGCAGTGGCTGTATAGGCATAAATATTCCCTTTGGAGCTGCCCAAAAAGATTTGCATTAAACCGGACCCATCTAAATCGGCTAGAGCAAGCCCTGATAAATTGATGAATTCCGAGGGACCTGCTTTGAGTTTTACAGGTGAAAGCATACGGGGGCTATATTGATCTTCGCCGGTGGAAACTATCCCTGCTGTTGTAATTTTATCCCCTCGTTTTTGAAAGAGCACAATATCGTCCCGGCCATCCTCATCGTAGTCATTTATTAGCAACTGAATTGAGGCAGGAGTAAGAGCCATTTCGTCGGGCAGACCGACATATTCGATCTGAATATTTGAAGCGCTTAAACCGCCCTTGAATTCAAAGATGAGGAGGCTGGCCTGAGGAGCGCTAAGGGATATGATCAATTCACTCAACCCATCTCTATCGATATCCCCTGATTTTATCTGAGTTGGTCTGGCATAGAGGCCATTATCGGGAGTCCAACCCCATTGAAAACTTGGAATGAAATCAAATTCCGCTCCCGACCACTCAAATCCGTAAACCCAGGGAGCGCTGTTTCCAGAAGTAGCTGAGATCAAGGTTGCAATAGCAACCAGTTCTGGACGTCCGTTTAAATTCAGGTCTGTAAGGGTGAAATCTGACCACTCACCAACCAGGTTTTCTGGAAAGGCAAAACGCCAGGTGATTTCGAAATTCCCATCAGGATCCACTTCAAAAGTGACGAGTTCAGAATTTGATCCGGCAATTTTACGAATTGCCCCAAAATCATTATTTCCATTGTGGTCAAGATCGCCAAAATCCATCAAATGGCTAATGTCGCGCAGACCGTCAGCACCCCAAAGGCTTGTGGCCGATAGAATGATCAAGAGTGGGGCTAGCAAGATATGACGTACTAGAACACGGCTAAAAAAATGTTTGCTCATCATGGGAACCCATTTCTTATCGATTAAAATTTTGAATCCTACTCCAAACTTTAAGCCAATTTATTGGGCTAAGCCACTGTATGCAATATAAATTTAAGCCGACACTTAAAGTAAATTCTTAAAAGACTTGTGTAAAAAATTGAGAGATGGTATATTGTGTCAACTACTTGTTTTGAGTTGAATAGAAGCACAAGTTATCAGGCGATACAATGCAAAATGCCGTGTGTGTAATCTTGCTTGTATTTGGGTTTTAGAATCAGGGAGGTAATGAGAGAATGAAACCATGGTTGAAAACAATTTTGGCTGCGGTGTTAATCACTGCTTCACTCCAGGCACAATTCGCCGAAGGTCAACCCGTATTGCGTGGTGCCATTGGTCCGGCTTTCTCTTATATGATCTCTCTTGATCTAGATGATGCCGCCTTTGCCGCTCTCAGCGCCTTCACTCCAGCTTTTGATTTGTCTGATGCTGCAAATACCACTGGGATTAATAGCAGTGGCATGGTTCAAACAGGATTTGAAGGATTTGGTGAGGTCACTCCGCATTGGACCATTGGCATGTATGCCGGTCAAGGCGAATATTTGGCTTCAACTCAGGATGCAGCCGATGTCGATTACACTGTAAACTTTGTTTTAAGTAGCGTGGGTATTACTGCGGAATTCAATACGCACTCCAGATCCCGACTAAAATTGTTAGCAGGCTCATTATTTGGAATCGGTCAAGCCACCCTGACAGCCAGTTCATCTCCGGCAAATGAAAGCTGGAATGATATTATTGGTGGCACTTCTCCTCGAAAGGCCTTTGAATTATCAGCCTGGACTCCTGTTGTGCAGCCTTATCTGGGGATGCGTTTTGATATTTCGCGATCAATGGGGTTTAAAACTATTGCCGGGTGGAATGAGCAAGTTGCGTCTGCAGGTAGCTGGAAACTTTATCATAATAAAGTCATTTCCGATTCCATCGAAGTCCCGCTCCGAGCCCTCTTCTTCAGGCTTCAATTATATGTGATCCTTTGACCGATGCAGGGGTTCGTTTAACACCTCATAAGTCTCATCAGAGAAATAAGTCAGCTTACGCAAGCAAATAGTTTATAATTATATTGTAACACCCAAATGGGTGCTTTCATCAAATCATTATGGCCACTATTTTACAAGCCGTAATTAAATTTGGAACCTTGGAAGGAAACCAGGATTAAAAAAGTGTTATGAAAACCTTAAAACATATTTCGATTGTGACCCTCGTGCTGCT
>JABMOT010000235.1 GCA_013202385.1 Fidelibacterota bacterium | reverse complement strand
AAATTACCTTCAGATCCTAAGAGCAAATTTTGCGCACTAACCCCAATAGAGGCACGTGTGATCGGATTGATCTGCTCCATGACTCCTGTGGGAGTGATCATGGTTACATTCTCAACGATGTCTTCAATATTACCATAACGATTTTTTTTCATTCCACTGGCATTGGTTGAAATCCAGCCACCCAGGGTGGACAACTCAATACTGTCTGGTTCATGTCCAACTGTGAGCCCTTTGGCCTCCAGGAGCTCTTCCAGTTTACTGCCGAGGATGCCAGCCTGAACAACCACGCGGCGGTTTTTCAGATCAATGGATTCAATTTTGTCCATTCGCCTCGTGTCTACTGCCACAACCATTCTCGTTTCAAATTGAGGGATTTGCAGGGCGTTGCTGACACTTGTTCCCCCCCCATATGGAATCAGACAAACATCATGCTTTTTCGCCAGGTCAATCAATTTTTGAGCTTCTTCTTCCGATTCGATGTAAAAGACCATGTCAGCCATTTTGTCGATTTTTGCGAAGACGACCTTATATACTTCATCAGTGGTCTGGCCAGCGCTGTGCATGAGTCGTTCCGCATCACCAAAGGAATATCGGTCTTCAGGGAATGTGGCTTTGATCGCGTCGGCGAAAGCTTTGCTGATCTGGGCTTCCTGAACAGGTTTGTCTTCCACTTCAGGTAACACGTCATCACTGTCAATGGTCATATCCAACATCTCTTCAACATAAGGGATAAAGTCTGGCATTTCGAAGCCACATAACTCATAGCGATTTCCGGTCATGCTAACAGATCGATTTTTATTCAGTATAAATTCTGAATCCTGATAGCCCCATTTATGTCCCCAATTGGTGCTGTTTACAGCAAAGAATTTTTCTTTGTTTAAATCTTTTTCATTTGTCATAAAGTTCCATTGCCTTTTTCGTAATAGCTTGTTCCAGTGCTGTTGTCATTTTTTTTGACGCGTTGCTCAATTCATCTTCACTAGGATTGTCATTTTCCAAGAAAGAATCAGGATGAATTGGTTCGAGAATATAGACTTCAATGGCTGTGGGGCGCATTAAAAAATTACCCCGAGGCCAGGCTTTGTGGGAACCATATATAACCGCTGGCAAAATAGGAGTTCCCAGATCCAAAGCGAAACGGGCTGCACCTTTTTTAAAGGGCAATATCTTGCCTGGAGTTCCGCGAGTGCCCTCAGGAAAAAAGATCAGACTGCGCTGATGATAACTCATGAACGTCTTGCATAATTTGATGGTATCCTTGATGGGAAAGACGCTAACCCCGTTAACTTTGCGATCAATGGGAATCAGGTTCATAACTGTATTTATCAGAGTTCGCTTCGTCCAACTATCAAACCAATAGTCCTTTGCTGCCATCATACCAAAATGGTTGAAACTTTTTTGTGCGGCGGCAGAAAGAAGAGCCACATCCATATGACTATTGTGATTGCTGCAAAAAATGAAAGATGTCTCCGGGATATTTTTACGGCCATGAACTTTGAGCGGTGTGTAAAATGTAAAAACTGCTTTGCTATAATAATAGAATAAGGTTTTCCAGATTTTATAGTAAAACGGCTGTTTCCCCAACAAATAGGCATACTTAGGATTATCTAGTACCTCCATCGTAAACCCTATTTTCTACCGTATTTCATATGCGCATCAGTCCAAGTATGGGAACCAATGGCACAGATAAGTGATATTTCCAGAGCAAGAGTGGCTGCTGCAATAATTTCTGCAAGTTTGCGCGATGCATACTCACCCTCTGCACAGCCCAGCAAAGCCAGGTTTCGATTTTGCATTTTTAAGCGTGTGCCTCCGCCAATCGTACCAACGGTAAGGGAAGGGAGCGTCAATTTAAATTTGATGCCATCTTCAGTCCTTTCCAGACCCAGATGGGCAATACTGTTTTCAGCTGCACAGGCCGTGTCCTGGCCAGTGGCAAGATAGATCGCAGTGAGTGCATTTGAGACATGCAATCCGTTTCCGTGGGTCCCAGCCAGGCTTGATACCGTAGGAAAAAAGCTCCAGGAATCAAATAATATTTCCGGGTCCATTTTGAGGATCCTTCTCATGACACTATTTTTTATCGTGGTCTCAGCGTGGACAGCATGACCACGACCCAGCAGCATATTTCGTCCAGAGGCTTTTTTGTCGCTATTAAAGTTGGATTCTAGAAAATAGTTATGGTTTGTCTCCGCCTGAATGTATTCACAGGCTACTTGCGCTGCGAGGGTGACCATATTCTGACCGGCTGCGTTGCTGGTATGCATCACCAAATCTAGTACCACAAAATTTTGAATAGTGTATTGATCAATTCTCAGGACTTTGCCATGCTTGGTCGTGCTCTCGGCAACTTCCATGATTTTGGCTTCGTTTTTCGTCACCCACTGCTGGAATTCAGCACTTTCGATAATGTTCTTAAAAATGAACACAGGTGCTCTTGAAAGCTCTTGTCGGAAATGCCGGACGATTGTGCCACCACTCAGCGTAGAGGCATAAATACCACGATTCATGGACGCAGCAAGGGTCCCTTCCAAAGTACAAAGTGGTATGCAGAAGTCACCGTTTGCATAGGTGCCATTGATACTCAGCGGACCTACAACAGCCATGGGAATTTTCATAGATCCTACATGATGCTCTATGATTCCCTGCAGATCTTCAACATCATCGGTGAGGGTATCATCTATTTCGACACCTGTAAAATTCTTCACCCAATCCCTGCGAGCCTGGGAGTCTTCAACACTGTAACCCCTTGGCAGGGAACCATTGCGTCCGTTGTTTAGTTCAGACATGTATCACCCCTTATAAATGGTAAACAAATTATATCTTATCGTGATAACCCATATATAATCAGCAACGAGATAAAATCAATCATCAATTAATATTTAACTAAAGATGCCTTCAAATGTGGTTCTGAATATACTCCGCCCTATTACCTAAAATAGCAAAACTATTTCCAAACTTTAGCATTGGGAATTTCACCTGATCAGCCAGCATAGTTTGTTGGGATGATGGAACTGTCAACAAAGAAATCTCCCATTCCTTATTTTATATAGTTTGAAACCCCACCTTGGAGATTGATCAGGTTTTCGTAGTTATGTTCTGCCTGGAGAAATTCAACCACAGCCTTAGAACGAACCCCATGCTGGCAGATAACGATGAGTTCATCGGTCCGGGAAATCTGATCCAAAGATTCATGAATGATCCGAATCGGGACTCGCGTCACAAAGTCGCCTTCAAATTGTGGCTTTTCCCAGGCTTCTCGGACATCTAATATTTTAATCGACTCATTTTCCAACTTCTCAACAAAGTTATCAAATGAAATTTCATTTATGGAATTCATCATAGTATTGCTCAATCCTTCATATTCTCTGGCACTAAAACACCATCGGCATGCGACTTACCTGGCAGCTACAGTGGCTCGGTGTTGCTCTAATATTGGTTAACAGTGTCGGATAGTGGAACCAATCGTGAATCAATATACTTTTGGAACAACTGTTGACAACCCTTTCATAGCGGGCCAAATAATTGTCGCCATTCATCAGAAACGCTGAAGAATAATTGCTGTGCATCGGTTGCATTGGCCTGGAAAGCTAATTATACTGGAGAGCAAATATGATCTTCCCTTCAAATGAATGGAAATGGGAGTGTTCACTCTTAAGTGCGAGACCATTCCGATATTATGCTGATTTTTTGAATATCAAATAAAGGAGCAATTATGGCTATACAAAGAAAAGCCTCTGCAATCTGGCAGGGCGGTCTCAAAGATGGTAAGGGTACTGTTTCCACGGCAACGGGAGTATTATCAAATACACCCTATAGTTTCAGTACGCGTTTCGAAGAAGAACCAGGTACAAATCCAGAAGAACTCATTGCTGCAGCACATGCCGGCTGTTTCGCCATGGCTTTGTCAGGTCAACTTGATAATGCGGGTCTAAAAGCTGACAAACTGGAAGTAAAGGCAACAGTTAAAATGGAAAAGACAGATGCAGAAATGACAGTCACTGCTTCTCATCTCGATCTGGTTGCGACAATTCCCGGGGCAACACAAGAAGCCTTTAACACAGCAGCTGCAAATGCCAAGGCAGGTTGTCCGATCTCACGCTTGCTGAATTGTGAAATCAATCTAAGCGCAAGCCTGGAAGCCTAACGCCTATCAGCCCTATAGGTTAAATAAAGTATCGTGGCGGGCATCCATTGCTCGCCACTTATATATCCTGCAGCCTTAAATCTTCTTCAAGAATATCACACTGTTTTCGTTCCAGCTTGTATTAAATCAATAATGGGGGCTTTGCTCAGACCATTCTGTGAGCAACTATAAAAAATAAGTAATAGGAATCATTACTATATAAATTATTTTGTCATCATGCGCTACAGTAAACAAAGAGAACTTATTTATGGCATCATCAAGGCCACCAGTACGCATCCCACGGCGAATTGGATTTACCAGGCAGCCAGAGAGAAAATGGCAACCATTAGTCTCGGTACAGTTTACCGAAACCTTGACCAATTGGCACTTGAAGGGATGATTAAGGTAATTTCTGAAGGAAATATTGCCCGCTATGACTGGAATACGGTTTCGCATCAGCATTTGCGTTGCTCGGTTTGTGGGAAAATGAGCGATATCGAGATTCCCGACAGACAACTCATAAAATCGATTAAGCATTCCCATCAGTTTGATGTGGAAAAAATTGAAATGATCTTTATGGGGATCTGTTCGGAACATAATTAATCATAAGGAGAACATCATGAGTTTGAATGGAACAAAAACACTAGAAAATCTGAAAGCCGCCTTCGCTGGTGAATCACAGGCAAATAGAAGATATCTGTATTTTGCCCGCCAGGCAGATATTGAAGGATATCCAGAGGCCGCTGGAGTATTTAAGAATACAGCAGATGGTGAAACGGGTCATGCTTTCGGTCACCTGGAGTTTTTGGAAAAACAAGGTGGTGGCGATCCAGCAACTGGCATGGCAATCGGCGAAACTGACATTAATCTGAAAGCCGCAGTTGCAGGCGAGACCTATGAATACACTGAAATGTATCCTGGTTTTGCAAAGACCGCTCGCGAAGAAGGTTTTGCTGAAGTTGCTGAGTGGTTTGAAACCCTGGCCAGAGCTGAAAAATCACATGCTGGCAAATTCCAGGAAACACTGAACAACTTGTAAATTACGCCATCCTCATCCTGAACCCCACATGGCTTCGGGATGAGGAAACTTTCTTTGAGGGGAATCTATGATTAACCATTCTGACACCAGTCAAACGGTCTACGATATAAAAAATCCACTCTTTTGGGACAAAGCATCCTTTGATCAGGAAGTGGAACGTGTTTTCGATGTTTGCATCGGCTGTCGCCTATGTTTTAATCTTTGTCCTTCTTTTCCGTCCCTCTTTGATGCCGTTGATGCTGTCGGCGATGCAAAACGTGAAGCAGCGGAGCGTGACGGCAGAGTAGGTAGCCAAGCAAAACGATTAGACTATCTTGATCTGCCTGAAGGTGAACATGCTTCTGAAGCCAGTATCGAAGTCGAGTTCCGGGGGGAAATATCGGATCTCAGTGAAGCACAAGTCTGGGAAGTGGTAGACCTGTGTTATCAATGTAAACTGTGTGATCCTGTATGTCCCTATACACCAGATAAAGACCACGAATTCAAACTGGATTTCCCGAAATTAATGACACGCGCCCAGGCGATTCGGACCCAAAAGCGCGGTGTAAAGACCAATGATAAATTCTTAGCCAATACTGATTTTACAGGTAAGCTGGGATCCGTTTTTGGACCCATACTCAATGCAACGAATAAGATTCCACTGGCACGCTGGATGATGGAAAAAACAGTGGGGATTTCTCGTAAACGCATTCTTCCTAAGTTTCAGATCAACACCTTTGAGAAATGGTTTAAAAAACACGAATCTCCTGTGACTGCCCCCGTTGACAAGGTTGTTATCTTTGGAACCTGTTTTACCAATGCTCATGATGTGGAAGTCGGTAAAGCCGCAGTAGCCATTTTGGAACATAATAATGTTGAATGCATTTATCCACCCCAACAATGTTGCGGCGCTCCCTATCTAAGCCCGGGTGATTTTAAAGGTTTCGAGAAACAAGCCCAGCCCAATGTAGAAGCGTTGTCAAAGTGGGTTGACAAGGGGTATAAAATCGTGGTTACCGGTCCTCCTACTTGCAGTATGACATTAAAAAAGGACTATCCTGATTATTTGGGCTTGAATGAAAAAGTCCAGAAAATATCTGAGAATACATTCGACATTTCAGAGTACTTGGTCTACCTCCATAAGAAAGAGTTGCTCAAAACTGATTTTAAACATGAAATAGGGACCGTGAATTATCATGTGAGTTGCCATGTAAAAGCTCAAAAAATGGGGTTTAAAGGTAGAGATCTCCTTAGGCTCATCCCGAATACCAAGGTTAATTTAATTCATCGCTGCAGTGGTATGGATGGTGGCTGGGGAATGAAGGCTGAGTTTTTTGATGCCTCCATGAAGGTGGCTGAGCGGTGTGTGAATGATCTTGGAGAAAAAGAGTGTGATATCGTCTGCTCAGATTGTTCCATGGCAAGTCAACAACTGAAACAGGCCAGTGATGGCAAGATTGCACCCAGTCACCCTGTCATCGAAATATGCAAGGCCTATGGTCTTGGGAATAATTGAGCTTAAATGAAACCCATCGTTATTGATGATCTCCTGAATATTTATGAATATGAAAAGGTGCGTGATAGCTATCGGAAAGATCTGCTGGTATATAAAGCAGATCGACGAGTCTCTTTAGGACCTTACATAACGCTTACTTTTGAAAACCGCCGCACCATGAAATTTCAGATTCAAGAGATGATGCGCGCTGAACGAATGGCCCATGATGCTCAGATTCAGGAGGAGATTGATATATATAATAGTTTGCTTCCCCTAAAAGATAGCCTGAGTGCTACTCTGTTTATTGAAGTCTCAGATGAGGCGAAAATTAAACCAGTGCTCAATCAATTTATTGGGCTGACGCTAGGTAAAAGTGTCTATTTTAAAATTGGTGAAGACAGGGTCTATGCCACATTTGAAGCAGGGCGTGAAGCGGATGATAAGATCAGTTCGGTTCACTATATTCAATTCCCATTTGGTGCCGATTCCAAAGCACTATTTTTAAATTCAACTGATCCCATAATTTTAGGGATAGATTACAAAGATTATATTTTTGAATTACAACTAGCTTCAGCCATCATTAAATCCCTGCACCACGACTTCAATAGCTAGCGCAGAACTTTCAGGTATACCATCGAATCAGAACAGACTATCCGGAAGGAAGCGCTTAGGCATTCCACCACCGAGGGAAAATGGTGGGCTGTTATGTGGGGATTCGGTGATTCATTTCTCCCCGCCTTCGCCGTCCTACTTCAAGCCACAACGACCCAACTTGGACTCCTCGTTTCTATTCCACAACTCTTTGCTGCCTTTATACAGCTTTATGCCATTAGATTTGAGAATAGTATCTCCAGAAAAACCATGATGGTAATCACAGCCCTGTTTCAAGGCTTCACCTGGTTTGCTATTTTTCTATTATCATGGGCTACAGGGAGCGTATATGTTCTTATCATTTTAGCGACTCTCTATGCCGGCATGGGCGCCATGGGGCTACCCTTTTGGGTGTCCTGGATGGGTGACCTCGTGGATGAAGATAAAAGAGGAACTTTTTTTGGTCGTCGTAATCGGACCGTCGGGGTTATCACTTTTAGCTCCTTAGCCATTGCTGGACTCCTGTTGGATTTCATCTCACAGTGGACCGCAATGGCAGGCTTTGCCACTCTGTTCATCATCGCTGGGTCAGCCAGACTATATTCTGCAAGATACTTTAGACTACAGTATGAACCTGAGCCCCATTTTAAACCCACAAGGAACTATTCTTTCAAGCAATTTATTCAAGAAATGCCAGACACATCTTTCGGCATGTTCACCATCTATGTCTCCGTCATGAATATTGCGGTCTTTATTTCTGGACCCCTGATGGTGGCCTATTGGTTACAGGTGCTGGGTTTTAGCTATCTGCAGCTCACAATTCTAATGGGCTCAATTTCTGTGAGTTCATTTTTAATGATTAGCCATTGGGGAAAACATATCGATCAATATGGCAATCGAAATATACTCGAAGTGAGCAGCTCCATCATCGCACTATTCCCGCTACTTTGGTTTCTACTGCATTTTTTAAATGGACCTATTGTGATTTTTCTCGCAATTGCCATACAGGTTTTGGGTGGTTTGGCCTGGAGTGGCTATAATCTTACCCTTGGTAATTATGTATATGATGCCATCGATCCAACAAATCGGTTACGGATGACCAGTTATCATAATGTTTTTAAAGGGTCGGGCATTGTGGTTGGAGGTATATTGGCGGGTATTTTATCAAATTTACCAATACCGGAAACGGGATGGGTAAGAGACTTCTTCCCCAACGGAATCCTAATCTGCTTTGCCGCATCAGTAGTTCTGCGCATCCTGGTGATAAAAATATATATGCCAAAGATTAATGAACTCCGATTGACAGGAAAAGTCCGTCCGCCAATTTATTATTTTGTAGCTGTCATGCCTTTCAGAGGATTGAAAGCTGATCTACTGGTGGGTATCAATCGCACTATCCAGCGAAAGAGTCCTGAAAACGTCTAGTTTTTTCTAAAAGGATTTGGAGCGGTTAAGATTTAAAAGCTGTTTTTGAATTCTCATATTTAAACAATTGGACAAATGCTGAGAACACTTCTTTATTTAGATGCAAGCCCTTGTCAAATTTCATCAAGACAAGTGCATCATAAAGCGGGAGAGATGGTTTAAATAGACGTCGGGATGTGAGGGCATCAAAAACATCAGCAGTGGCACATATGCGGCTGTATATATGGATTTGCTCACCCTGGAGACCCTGTGGATATCCAGAGCCATCTTCGCGTTCATGATGCTGGGAGAGGATAATTTTACTTTCCACGCTCAAAAGCTTTGCTTCCTCAAGAAGTTCATAGCCATCCATTGGATGGGCTTCCATCACTTTCCGCTCACTCTCAGTATATTTCTCAGTTGAATAAAGTAGCTCATCAGAAATTTTAGCCTTCCCCAGATCATGAAGAAAATAGGCAGCGCTCAGCTCCCGCATATCATGAGGGGTGGATTCGCCGTAAAGCGCTTTGGTGAGCAGGATTGACATTACGCCGACATTAATAGAGTGAGTAAATGTGTAGTGATCCCTCGAAGTGAGTTGAAATAATTGCGTAGCGGTTTCCTGATCAGAAAGCAGCAAATCAACAATGTCGGAGACACCCTCTTTAAATTGTTTGATATTTCCAACATTCGGATCTTTCAAAACCTTGTCCATGACATGGAGGCAGACTTCATAAAGATGACTGGCTTTCCGTTTAGGAGCGACCGTGGAATCGAATAAGAAGTCGTGAAACCCAGACGGCATTAGGGGTGGTCCTAAATCAACTTCTGCCATATGTCCAGTCTTAACCGGTGGATCATATTTTGGTCTTTTATTGAATTCAGGTCGAATTTGGCTTTTCAGAGGGTTGACTATGACTTCAGAAAACCCACTTTTAGCTATCTTGCTAATCTGATCAGAATTCTTGATCATAAAATTACTTCGGACAAAGGAGTGCTGTGTCCAATTGCCGGGCATTTGGACAAACATGCCAACTTTTAGATCTTCAATTTGGGTTTTTCTGGGGCGGTCTGCTGGTTTCATGGCCAAACTTTAAGACAAAAGACCAGCTTCCCCAAAAAGAATTTTGAAAAAACGGCTGGGGAAGTCAAAAATCAGGGAAACCGCCCTGCCTTGCTAGGGAAAACCCTAAGCAATTGAGGCATTATTCTCAACGCACAATCGCTGAATACAATAAAATGCCAGTTCGAATCGATAAACATTGCTGATTTGAGAATTGATATTAGGGAAAATCGCAATTGATTAAATCTAGCTTGATCATTCTAATGAAAGATTTTTCCATTGACAGGTTCAGAGGCTTGAAACGAATATTCTCCAATGAAACAATTCTTGTCACATTTAAGGTTAAAGAATAAATTCCTAGCATCTTTAGCTATTATTATGGGGGTATTGCAGCATAGATCATTGATTAATGTGAGCGTAATTCAAACAGGGTAAAGGAGTATCTATGTACGAACCAATGGTAAATTACTGGGCAGTTCTGGTGTCCGCGCTGGTCTTTTTTGGGATAGGTGCGTTATGGTATGGTCCACTTTTTGGAAAAGTCTGGATGAAGTCCGTCGGCATGACAGAGGAATCCATTAAGGCAGATAAAGCAAATACCAATATGGCTCTGTCATTTGGGCTCATGTTCATCTCCTCACTGCTCATGGCTCTAGTCATGGGACATCTGGTTGACTATATGCTTTTTGTTTTTCCGAATTCCGGGGCTCTAAGCATTGGCTTAACAACAGCCTTCTGGTCATGGTTGGGATTTGTGCTGGCCTATCTAATCACAGCGCCTGCATTCGAAAACAGACCCTGGTCATATGTCTTTGTGAATGGTGGGTATTGGTTACTGGGGCTGGCCTCAACCGGAGTCATAGTCGGTCTCTGGCGCTAGACAGATGTTTTTCCCTATCATCGCTGGCAGTATGGTAAACACTGCTCTTGCCTTCCCCGTTGTAGCAATCCTGAGTATTATTTATCCTGCCACCAGCACCTATGCAATAATGAGTTCATTCCCCGTCATTCTTTAGCGTCCCGGTAGTTACAGAGATAGTCCAGAAATTGAAGAAAAAATTGTTCTGGGCTTAGGGTTAATGAACGTGTGTGGAATTATTCTGAATCGCTTGTTGACTTTGGGTTGGGGTTAGCCAGCCCAGGAGAGTTTAACTTTTATTTGGAAATGGAGTTAAACGATGATCAGTTTAAGAACCAGAACCACAACGGACAGGAGCGCACCGACGGCTAATGACAGATAGCTATAGCGAAGTAATTCATATTTTTTCTTAAGTACCGCTCCTATTTGGTACAAATCTTTTATCATCAGGCGGCGAGCAGCCTCATTGCTGTTAACCGTCTCCATCATATAATCCGTATAATCATTCATTGAAAATGAAGTGAAAAATCCAAAGAAAAGGGGATTGGGCATATCAGACATCTGGGTGATTTTTACTGTTTTTTTAAATCTTGGCAACACAACCAGGATTGCCAGGAAGAAAGAAATAAACACAGTAAGTGAAAGCGCAACAAGTGGGATAAAGTAGGCATGATTGGGGAATTTTGAAGAAAACATCTGTGACTGGATTATTGAGAAAAAGATCAGAGCAAAACCGATAATGATATTGGCTTTTTGATCAGCAATCATGCTCAGAGTTACCTGATGTTGTTGAGCTGTTCGCAGCGTATGGATGATATCCTGGTCTGCGACTGAACTCACCTTTTCCGCTTCAATTGATTCCATCGATTTTTCCATACTGCAAATTCCTAGGCATTCTCTAATAATTTTATACAATAATCAGGGGTGACTTTCCTCTGATGCGTTGAAAATAGACCACCAAGAATGCTGATTCAATGAAAGATCGTATGGGTATAATACTTGACCCGTATCATCGGGGGGTGCTTCAAGACTCAATCCTGGCGCCATTTCCATCAGCAAAGGCAGCTCTAAGCACAAGAGTCTGCAGTTTTATATACTCTCACTTCCTGGGAATTAGCCAATTGACAATGAGTAGAGGACGAAGCAATATGATATATTTTATCACTAATAATGAGAAGGAATATGATCCAAAAGGAATCTACCACATTGGCTATTCACAATCCCCTGTCATAACCGGGATTCAAAAAGTTAAAATGATCAGGCGGGGTTAGCCGAATTGATGCCTATTTTGCACTGCAATATTATTTGTAAACGGAGGCCTATAAGATGACCAACTTGCTAAAAATTTACACGACAGCAGACAAAAAAATTACCCTGTTTATGCAGGAATATGGGATTTTATTTTTAAGAATCAGCCTGGGTATCATATTCTTCTGGTTTGGCTTTTTAAAATTTATTCCGGGTCTAAGCCCCGCGGACCAGATTGCCACGCAGACGATCTCAGTGCTATCCTTTGGCCTACTGAAGCCAAGTGTTTCTCTTATCATACTGGCAATTTGGGAAACCTTGATCGGCATTGGTCTGATAACTGGAAAATTCCTGCGCATCATCCTGCTGCTGCTCTTTACCCAGATGTTGGGGACGCTCACACCCCTGGTCATTTTTCCAGCAGAGACTTTTTCTCATTTCCCGTACGCACCTACGCTTGAGGGTCAATACATCATCAAAAACCTGGTCCTCATCAGCGCAGGCTTGGTTGTTGGAGCCACCGTTCGTGGGGGGCGCATCATAGAGGTCGAAGACACTCTCCATTAAACGCTAGCCAACAAATGAGGCAATCAATAATCATGTCTTAACCCACTTTTTATGTGTCTCTGCAATGATATCAAGAATCACAACTACTTGTAAACGGTGCTAAAAACGGCTTTGGATCATCCCAAAATCTGCCTAAATAAACCAAACGCGTTTGACATTGGATACATGCATAAGTAAAAGGTAGAATTTGTGATCAATATGGCAGCATCAGAATTCCTGAGAACTATCATTTTCAATAATATCTTATCAGCCATAATTTCAGTCAACAAGGCTTCGACTGTTCATCTTATCTGCTACTTTAATGGTGTGGATCCAAATAAAATTGAGCAGGATTCATGTTCACCATTCGTGCTTGGGTAGCTGCAGCATGAATGATGGGCTCAAATCGAGGGAACAATTATTGGTTGAATTAGCGCTTCTGCGCCAGCAAAATTCAGAGTTACAAACCAAATATTCTGAGCACAATCAGCATGATCAAACGCTGAAACAGAATGAAGAAAAGTACCGGGAACTTTTCGAAAAATCCAAAGATGCTTTCCTGATTCTCGAAAATCGACGTTTTGTTGATTGTAATCAAGCTACTGTGGATATGTTGCACTATAAAAGTAAACCCGAATTCCTTGAGACCCATCCTTCAGCACTGTCACCAGAGGAACAACCCGATGGAAGAAATTCTGCTGAAAAAGCGGAAGAGATGATGGATATGGCTGTTGCTAATGGAAACCACCGTTTTGAATGGTACCACAAACGTAACAACGGTGAAATCTTCCCCGTAGAGGTCCTTTTGACCACAATTTCCTCAGCTCCGGAAATGGAAATCATCCATACAGTCTGGCGTGATATTACTGAGCGAAAGAAAGCTGAAGAAACCTTGCGCACCAGTCAACAATTCAATGAATCCCTGCTGAATACCAGCCCGGATATTATATACATCTATGATATGCTTGAGAGCAAAATCATCTATAGCAATGAGGGTGTCACCGGTGTCCTGGGATATTCGCTGGCTGAGGTAGAAAGTATGGGTGATAATATCCTCACAACCTTAATGCATCCTGAGGATTTTAAAACGTACCAAAAAACCATAGTTCCTAGATATTTCATTGCAGCAGATGGTATGTTGATTGAACATGAATACCGTATGAGGCATAAAAATGGGGAATGGAGATGGCTCCATTCGAAAGAGTTAATCTTCTTACGCCATGAGAATGGAAAACCTCAACTCATATTTGGGGTCAACTCTAATATTACCGAGCGCAAAGCCAATGAACAAAGCAAGCTTGATTTTGAGAAAAAGATTCTCCATACCCAGAAATTGGAAAGTCTGGGGGTTCTTGCTGGCGGCATTGCCCATGATTTTAATAACATCCTCATGGCAATTCTTGGCTATGCTGACCTGGCTATATCCAATGCTGACCTCCACTCGCCGGCAGTTGAGTATCTACATGGAATTATGCATTCATCACGAAAAGCTGCTGATATGATCAAACAGATTTTGGCTTACTCGGGAAAGGGGAAATTCACCCTGGAGACTATTAACCTCAATGCATTACTCGTTGATACAGCTCAAATGTTCTCCATCTCTGTCTCAAAGAAAGCGGTTCTGGAATATATTTTTTCCAGTGACCCTGTAATAATGGAGGGGGATCCTGCCCAAATACGTCAGATGATTATGAATCTCGTCATCAACGCCTCTGAGTCGTTTTCGGAGAAGAGTGGCGTCATTGAACTCTCTACTGGACAAATGTCTTGCGATCAAAATTATATCAATGAATCAGGCTTCGGGAAATTGGTTACTCGAAGACACCCCCTAGAACCAGGCTTGTATGTTTACCTTGATGTGAAAGATTCAGGATGTGGCATGAACAGTAAAACGCTGCAGAAAATATTTGACCCTTTTTTCACGACCAAATTTACAGGCAGGGGTTTAGGCTTGTCTGCAGTTCTCGGCATTACCAATGGACATAATGGCATGGTGAAGATTCAATCAGAAGAGAACCAGGGAACCACTTTTAGAATTCTATTTCCGTTTTTTGAAACCAATGAGGAGCTGGAGGAAACCGAACAACAGTATCCAACAGCGGCTGAAAACTGGGAAGCTCAAGGACTCTTTTTAATTGCAGATGACGAGGAGTCTATTCGAACTATTGGTAAACATATGCTTAGAAAAATGGGCTTTGAGGTACTGACTGCTCCAGATGGTCGCCAGGCAGTTGAGATTTTTGAAAAGCATGGAGACGAGATTGTCGGGGTACTCCTGGATCTCACCATGCCTTACAAGGATGGCTCCCAGGTTTTTCAGGAAATTCGCAAACTTAAGCCAGACATAAAAGTTATTCTTTCCAGCGGATATAATGAACTGGATGCTACCCAGCATTTCATCGGTCAGGGGCTCGCCGGCTTCATCCAAAAACCATTTGTATCAGCTGAACTAACTCACAAGATTAGAGAAATTTTTTTAAGAGATGCCTAAGCAGACCGCTAATGCAGAAATCATCCTTCACACAACGGAGAAACCCGGAATTTTCATTAATCGTGATTGAGGTTGAGCAAGCCATAAATCCAGACTTGATTTATCCAGCCCAAAAGTTATGGAATGAATAAATTTGCAGTATATTCTCGGGATTGACTCTAAATTATAAAGCTTGAGTAAACCTATGAACGATCAATTTATCAAACCAGACGATTCGCTTGAAATTGACCCCCACTTCCTGGATCGATTAAGAGAATTAGGGGGTCCAAAACTCATTAGTGAATTGATCACAATGTATTTGACCCGCGGTTCTGACCTGCTGGACACAATCGTTGCAGGCATAGAATCCCAAGATTTTGATTCGGTAAAAAATGCCTCTCATTCACTCATATCAAGTGCAGGAAATCTGGGTGGAAAGCGCGTTTCCAAGCTATCTATAGCAATAGAAGCTGCCGCCATGGATGAGAAGGTCGATATCCTGGATGATCTCAAACCCGATCTTATTTTAGCCCAGGATTTTTTTCAGCATTATTTGCAGGGAGCTTTTGAACAATTATGAAACGTATCGCAATTATTGAAGACAATCCAGATAATCTCATGTTGGCCGAAGCGATTCTGTCTCCCAGTTTCGAGATCGTCAGTTTTGAAAATGGGCCAGATGCATTATTTGCGCTGCCAGATTTGAGTGTTGATGTAGTGCTCTTGGACATTTCACTACCCAGGATGGATGGTGTTGCTGTACTTGAATCTATGCGCAAGGATGAGCGCCTCAAAAACTTGCCCGTGATAGCCCTGACTGCCCACGCAATGGTAGGCGACAGGGAAAAATATTTAGCCAAGGGCTTTGATGAATATTTCACCAAACCCATTGTGGATTTCAACGCTCTGATCGTGCTGGTACAACGGATGATCGACCAGGTTGGTTAATTGGGGGAATTAGTTAGATGTTGATTCTGGCCGAAGGTCTTTTTTTACTGGCGGCACTCGCCCTATTATCATTTCTGGCTATACTGGGTGAAAGATTTCGACTTTATGTTCAGCGAGGTTGGTATATCATTATTGCTGCGTTCTCGCTGCTATTACTGGGGAGTCTCATTGAGTTCCTGGATAGTTTTGAAACCAATGCAATGGCACTCTGGCTAAATCAGCCCTTCATCCAGATTGGGATTAAGTACTTTGCTGGATATGCCCTGGGTCTATTACTCCTCCTTGTTGGTTTAATACTATGGGCACCAACTGTAGTTGCCTCACGTGAAAAATATCTCATTCGCATAAAAACCAGTGAGCGTCGTTATAGATTGCTTACAGAGAATGCCAGTGACATGCTTGCTGAACATGCTCTGGATGGGAGTTTTAGCTTTGTTACACCCGCCTCCTTATTGATTACCGGCTATACTCCCGAGGAATTAATTGGTAAATCTATTTATGATTTTGTTGATCCAGATCAACTGGATTTTATCAAACAAGAACACGGACGCATTTTAGAATCTGCAGAGCCAATACCGGTGACCTATTCTTTTCGACATAAAGCAGGACATTATATTTGGCTTGAATCCTCAACCAGGATGTATTCAGCAGGGGAAGATGAAGCAGAGTTGCGCATTTTGGCAGTCAGCCGAGATGTTTCGGAAAGGGTGGCATTTGAAGAAAATCTCCAGCTTCTGAACACCTCCCTGGATGAACAGCAATATCGTGTACGCTTACTTTATGAACTCTCGGCGAGCTCTAACCTCTCTCTTGAAGAACAGCTCTCCGCCACCTTAAAAGCGGGTGTCGAAAATCTTGAAATGTCGCTTGGAATTATCAGTCAGATCCAGGGCGACGAATACAAGGTGCTTCATTTTCATCCTGAAGCATCAGGATTAACCCAGGGACAGATCTTTAAGTTGGGGGACACCTATTGTAGCATCGCTCTCGAGGCTAGAGAAATTGTGGCGATTAATGAGATGAAGGTCTCTAAATTTGCCAATCATCCCTGCTATACAGTCTTTAATTTGGAATCATATATCGGGGTACCAATTAGGATTAACGGGAAACCCTTTGGTACTTTAAATTTTTCAAATGCCGAAGCTCGCAAAAAACCATTTACTGATTCCGATCGCGATTTTGTCAAACTCATGGGGCAATGGGTGAGTCGTGTACTTGAGCAGGATAATGCCACACAGGCGCTACAACAAAGCGAAGAAAAATTTAGAGCTCTCGTACAGTCCGCCGTTATGGGTGTGATCACAATGGATGCCTACGGAATTGTCGAGAGTTTTAATGAATCAGCTCAAAACATTTTCGGCTATACAAGCGAAGAGGTGATTGGCCAAAACATAAATATGCTCATGGGTCCGCCAGAGGCCGATGAACATGATGGCTATCTTTTGAATTACAGTGAAGGGCGACCGCGAAAAACAGTGGGTATGTCCCGCGAAGTAGTTGGAAGACGCAAGAACGGTGAACGGGTCTATCTAGATCTTGGTGTCAGCGAAATTCACATGGAAACGAGCCATTTTTTTACTGGCACGATCCGAGATATCACACTGATAAAAAAAACAACTGATGATCTCGCAAACGCACACCTACAACTCCAAAGCGTGTTTAACTCTGCTACGCAGGTAGCCATCATCGCGACCAACCGCCTGGGAAGAATTACAATTTTCAACCCCGGAGCCGAAAGAATGTTGGGCTATACGAGCGAAGAAATTATTGGACAGTTCTCAGATATTTTTCATCTGGATTCTGAAGTAAAACAGAGAGCGGTTGAATTGAGCGAGGAGCTGGGTAGACCAGTTTTAGGGTTCGATACCTTTGTCGCGCTTGCAAAACTGGGTGGCTATGCTGAGAAGGAATGGACCTACGTACGTAAGGATGGTAGCCAGCTCATGGTCGACTCTGCGGTAACGGCCACCTACGATACGACAGGGGAAATTACCGGATATCTGGGTGTAGCTCTGGATATCACTCAACGCAAACGGGCTGAGGAAGCACTGCGTCTAGCCAAATCCGTTGCAGAAGCAGCAAATCAGACCAAGAGTGAATTTTTGACAAATATGAGCCACGAATTGCGCACACCCCTGAATTCAGTCATCGGGTTTTCAAATATCATTCTTAGGAATGCGGAGACACGACTTGAGCCAAAAGAGATCACCTATCTTGAACGTATTCAGGCCAATGGGAAGCATTTGTTAGAGTTGATAAATGATATTCTGGATTTATCCAAAGTTGAAGCGGGGGGTATGGATCTGGAGATTGTCAGTCTGAATGTTGGAGACCTGGTTCGAGAACTTCTCGGGCAGGTTGAAAGTCAGGTTAGCGAGAAGCCGGTTCGTCTCGAAAATGACATTCCGCCAGAATTGGTTGAAATACAAACCGATCCAGGGAAACTTAAACAAATTCTTTTAAACCTACTTTCAAATGCTATAAAATTTACGGCAGAGGGTTCCGTAACGGTAAAAATATTGGCCCATCCAGAGACCCTGCGTCCCACTTCGATTCAGGTAATAGATTCAGGTATTGGTATTCCCGAGGGTCGCATTAAAAATATTTTTGATGAATTCGAACAGGTTGATTCCAGCACGCAGCGCAAGTATGGTGGTACAGGGTTGGGACTTTCAATTAGCCAGGCACTTTGCGAACTAATGGGTTATACCCTTAGCGTTACGAGTGAACTGACAAAAGGGTCCATGTTTACAATTTCAATTCCGGCTGAAGATTTAAGGTTGAGTTCTGAAGAACCGATTCGCAAAGACAAACGTTCGGGGAAACGTAAGTCTGGAACTGTAGCAGCAGATATCTTTGTCGGTAAACACATTCTGGTCGTTGATGATGATCATGATTCGCTTACTCTCATTGCGCATTACCTTAAAGATACTGGGTGTGAGTTGAAGCTGGTCGATTCTGCTTCAAAAGCACTCGCAGTCTTAAGTAAAAGGAAGCCGGATCTCATCACCCTGGATCTTCGAATGCCCAATAAAACAGGTGCCAGCCTCCTAAAAACTTTACGAAGCGACCCTGAATTTGATAAGATTCCAGTCGTTGTTGTAAGTGTTGTGGCCAGAGAATACAGGGGGAAACTGGAGGGTGCCAATGATTTTGTCCAGAAGCCAGTAAATCAGCATGATCTGATCTGGGCTATTCGAAGGAATATTAACGCGGCTCCGTGTTGTGTTTTACTGGTGGAGGACGACGCAGACATGCGTGAGGTCATCACTTCCTACCTTGCTGATATTCAAATTGAACTTCGAACGGCAGGCAATGGTCAGGAAGCTTTGGAGATCATGAAAACCTTCACCCCCAGCATGATCCTGCTTGACCTGAGAATGCCTGGAATGGATGGCTTGAAATTTATTGAAAAATTGAAAGCTGATGGGCTCCATGACGAAGCACAAATTATTATCATCACAGGTAAACCGATCTCACCGCAAGAAGAAGTCCTGATCGAGAACGAAGAGATTATTGTCATAAAAAAAGACCAGGATTTTGAGCAGGAACTCAGGCATCAGATGCTCAGTCTGTTTACCGAAAAATCATCGTAATGGAAGAATTTCAAAAAGTTTATATCCAGAAGATGGGGTCTCGCATCGAGGCTCTTATTTCTGCCCAACAGAGATTGAGTAGCAACTTTGAAGAATCTGCTATTTCAATCCGTCGGCTTGCCCACACGCTGCGCGGCTCTGGGGCTACCTATGGGTTTCCCGAAATCTCTAAACTTGCAGCCGCCACTGAGGATGCATTGGATGAAGCGCTCTCCCAGACTCTGTCTCATTTGATAGAGCATCTCCAAACCCTGTTTGAAGCTCAACGTCCCGATAGAGAAAGAATATTGGTTGTTGATGATAGCGAGGAAATTCTTCTGATGCTCAGTGTCATCTTAAGCAAGCAAGGTTATTCAGTTTCAACTGCTGAAACGGCTCAAATTGGTATGGATCTGCTTGCCAGCGAAGAATTTGACCTCATGATACTTGACCTGGTTTTACCAGATATTGATGGTCGAAACTTTTTAATAAAACTGCGGGAGGAGCACAAAACTGCCTCCCTGCCTGTCATGGTTCTATCGGCGAAGAACAGCCCTCAAATTAAAGCGGAATGTTTCGCACTTGGGGCTGATGATTACTTTGAAAAACCGCTGGATCCAATTTTGTTAACCACTCGAGTTGCTGTTACTCTTCAACGTAGCAGAACGCTTGTAAAGCAAACCCGATTTGATAACCTCACAAATCTTCCCAACCGGGCAGCCTTCAATGAGGCGTTTGAAGCGCAGAGCAATCTGGCACGCAGGAAGGGCTTCTCTTTGTGTCTGGCAATGCTGGATATCGATCAGTTCAAGAAAATCAATGATGATCATGGACATCTGGTTGGTGACGAAGTCTTGCGCTATACCGCTGAGCTTATTCGGGATCAATTACGTCAATCTGATTTTGTGGCTCGCTGGGGAGGTGAAGAGTTTACGGTTTTGATGCCTTCAACAACACTGCATGATGCAAAAACCGCAATATTGAAAGCGCTTGAGCATCTTAATCAGAATCCCATGCTGACAAGTACTGGAGCATCAATATCTGTGACATTTTCTGGAGGTGTCCACAAATTCAATCCAGGGGAGGACTTGAATCAATCGCTTTCACATACTGATTTACTCCTGTATCGGGCAAAGTCTGCCGGCCGCAACTGCATCATGACCTCAGATGATGAGCTGGAAATACGATTGCAAAAGATTCTGATTGCAGAGGATGATGATCTTACAGCCGAGTTTATTCTTCATCGTCTGCGGAAAGATGGATTTGAACTTGACCACTTTACCCGAGGTGATGTCGCACTTGAGGCAGCCAGAAAACAACGCTATGATCTGGCTATTTTCGATGTCAAAATGCCTGGCATGGAAGGCTTTGAGCTATTGCAACGCACCCGCTCCGACTCCCTTAATAAGGACACACCCATAATCATGTTAACTTCAATGGGCAGTGAACAGGATATTTCAAAAGGTCTCCGGCTGGGAGCTAATGATTATGTCCTTAAACCTTTCAGTCCCATGGAGTTAATGGCCAGAATCAGACGTCTTTTAAAATGAGCTATTCCCTCCTGATCATTGATGACGACGAGGACATCCGGCTCATACTTTCTTCAGTTCTTGCTTCCATCGAAGGACTCAATCTCAGACAGGCATCCAGTGGGCTAGAGGCACGTAAAATTCTGAATACTCAGGTCATTGATGGCGTCATTCTGGATTATAGACTGCCTGATATGAATGGCGAGGAACTGCTCCAGGAAATCCAGGATTCACACTTTTCACAGCAACCCCGAGTGTTGATGCTGTCAGCCCTGGATGATGCCGACCTAAAAACGAAATGGATCCACATGGGGGCTCTGGCTGTACTAAAAAAGCCGTTCAATCCCTTTGATCTGCTTGCGGAACTGCGGGATCATTTTGACTTCTGAGAACTTTCTACAATATCTGGAGGACATATGGGGGTGGGTTCAGAATCGGGGAGAGCAATTATTCTCTCATTTTGAAAAACTCCCTCGACTTGAAATGGCACTTCAAGTGCTTATTCTCACAATTGTCTTCCTGCTTATCCTGACCCTTATTATCGCCATGGGCGTCGTATTGCTACGAATCAAAAATAACGTGATTGCCAAACGTTATTCCCGACTGGAACAGAGTTGGGAGGGACAGATTATGGATTTTTTGTCGGCAGATGGTGTTGAGCTTACGCCTGTTGAAGTCCGTAAAGCTGACAGACTCTTTTTTGTCCAATATCTTTATCGATTTGCTTCAAGGTTGCGCGGTCATGAGCTTCAAATTATTAAAGATCTGGCTCGGCCACACCTCCCAATGGTGGCGAGAAAACTACAAAGTGGCTATCCTGAATTACGCGCCAGAAATATCAACATTCTGGCCACGCTGGGATTCCCCGAATTTATCGACCCCATCATTGAAGCCCTGAATGAGGATGCCCCAATTGTCAAAATGGCCGCCGCCAGAATCCTCGCAGATCGCAACTATCCGGAGCACATCGGATTGATCATGCCTGTTTTATCAAGTTTTGACGAGTGGAGTATGAATTTCCTGGCTTCCATGCTGGCAGGTATGGGTCCAGAGATTGCCTATCGGCTCCGTGAAGAATTACAAAATCCTGAAGGTTCTGTCCGTGTTCGCATCGCATCGGCGGAGGCTTTGAGACGGATGGGTGATTTAGCGGCGCCGGATATAGCCGTTCAAGTACTGGAGTTTGGTCAAGATCCTGAGCTAAGTGCATCCTGTTTAAAAATTTTAAGAGATATGGGCACCCCCCGCCATCGGCCACTCTTGCTGGGATTGGTCGCTTCGCCAGTTGAGGTGATCAGGATACACGCCATGTCAGCCCTTGGGTCAGTAGGATCAATCAAGGACAGCAATACTCTGCGTCAAGGTCTGGATGACCCCTCAGCCTGGGTGGCATTGCAAGCAGTCCGGTCCATGGGTCAGCTCAATGCTATAGAGTTGTTGGAAGATATAGCACGCTCCGATCATCCCCGGGTTGCCATAGCCAGACAAGTATTGGCAGAGCGGAATCACCTATGACCATTCTAGTCAGACTCCTGGAGATGTTGCTTGAAGGATTCAACTATCTGGTCCTGGTATATTTTCTTTCACTCAATTTTTTCTATTTGCTCACCACTATATTGGCTTTTTTTGCGTTACGTCGATACGCTCGTCGGATGGAAGCAGTAGATCTTCAATCCCTGATTGCCAAAGCTGGAGTTCCACCCGTTACCTTATTCGCCCCTGCCTACAATGAAGAAGCCACTTGTGTGGAATCCATTAAAGCCCTCCTGGCCCTGAATTACCCCGAATATGAAGTCCTGGTAATCAATGACGGATCCAAGGACTCAACCATGGAACAATTGACCCAAGCTTTTGATTTAAAACCGGCTGCCCGATATAAAGTGGCGGATATTGCCGCCGCTAAGGTTCGAAGCATTTATCAGAGCGACTTTCACCCTAACCTATGGGTTATTGATAAAGAAAATGGCGGCAAGGCTGACGCACTGAATGTTGCGATAAATTATTGTCGCACACCGCTGTTCTGTGCCATGGATGCTGACAGCATACTTGAGCGCGATGCCCTTATTCGTATCGTCCGACCCTTTCTTGAGGATGCCAGTACTGTAGCTGCCGGTGGAATCATTCGTATCGTAAATGACTGTACTCTGGTAGGAGGCACTCTGACAGATATACGCCTGCCCAAGAACCTGTGGGCAAAATTTCAGGTTCTCGAATATCTGCGAGCATTTCTATCTGGGAGAATGGGCTGGAGCGCTTTAAACGCTACCCTGATTATCTCCGGTGCATTTGGGATGTTCAAAAGATCAGCTGTGGTGGCTGTTGGAGGATATGCCCATGATACAGTGGGAGAGGACATGGAGTTGGTTGTCAAACTTCATCGTTATCACCTCGAGCGCAAGCTGCCCTACAAAATTTCATACGTGCCAGATCCAGTTGCCTGGACCGAGTGTCCAGAATCAACAAAAATCCTGGGGCGGCAACGGGATCGATGGCAACGGGGACTCTTTGAAGTATTGGCCAGACATCGGGTGATGTTATTTAACCCGCGTTACGGGCGTATCGGCATGTTTGCCTTCCCTTATTTTTATTTTCTTGAAATGTTAGGTCCTGCTATTGAAATGCCAGGATATGTTGCCTTCCTTATCGCCATCATCTGGGGTTCAGTTTCTTATACCTACATGCTGGCCTTTTTTGTAGTGGCCATAGTGTTTGGCATCGCATTGTCACTATTCTCAGTGGCTTTGGAAGAACTTACCTTTAGACGCTATCCCAGAACACGAGATCTATTTCAGCTGTTTTTTCTGGCAATTATCGAGAATTTTGGCTATCGCCAACTCACGATTTATTGGCGAATGCATGGCTTTATTTCAGCGCTTCGCAAGGTTCAAGGTTGGGGTATAATGGAGCGCAAAGGGTTCAAGACAACAACAGGAGCGAGTGCTAAATGATCACCAGCAAATATCTTTCTGACTCGGTAAATAAACTATTTGTCCTGTTTCTGCTGACAATTCCAGTTCTTAGTTTGGGACAAACTCAGGCAGATTCACTCTATCAGTTGGCAAGGATTACTGCCTTCGAGCAAAAAAATAACCCGTTGGCCATTGAACTAACGCAGAAAGCCATCAAGCTTCAACCGGAAGCAGATCATTTCCATGTCTTTCTTGGGCGCCTATATGCCTGGGAGGGTGATTATCTCAATGCTGAAACTGAGATGGTCGGTGTGTTACAGATCAACCCGGCCCATCTGGATGCCAGACTGGCTCTGTTGGATGTTTATCTATGGTCTGCTCAATTTATGGAATTGGAGGAAGCCTGCTCAGAGGGTTTGATTTACACTCCGGACGATCCGAATATCCTCTTCAAAAACGGTCAAGCATTGGCGGCAATGAATGACACGGCTGGAGCACTTCGATCTTTCAATCGGCTCCAGAAAATAGACCCGCAATTCCCTAATTTAAATTCTCAAATTCAAGCTCTGAAAGCTAAAGCTCCACCGCGAAAAATAAAAATCAGTCTGGGATATAATCGCCTGGCTGAAACCCGAACCGCCTGGCAATTCCTGGTGTCAGAAACCAGTATGGATCCCTGGAGTAGCCTGGCAATGGAGTACGAACATCCATTTGGTTTTGGATCACTCATTTTCAGACTGAATGCAGCTTCCAGGTTTTCAATTCAGGGAACGATGTTCGAAATTGAATCCTATCCCAAAATCAGGAAGGGTACTTATAGCTATCTGGCATTGGCCAGCTCTGGGAGCTCTATCTATCCTGAGACGAAGGCAGGCCTGGAAATATTCCAAGAATTACCTAAGGCTTACGAAGCCTCTCTGGGCATGCGCTACCTGCGAGTACCAGACAAAAGGATTTCCGTGTTTACGGCTTCTATAGGCAAATATGTAGGAAATAATTGGATCAATGCCCGTACTTTTATTACACCGCAGACGGCTTCCCTCTCAAAGTCATGGAGTCTGGTATTAAGACACTATCTGGCAGATCCGGATGAGTATTGGGAGTTAAATGGTGGTGGTGGGGAAGTGCCCGATGAAAATCTGGGTGCCGAAGAGATTTCCTATCTGGGAGCTCGTAGACTGGAACTGACGCTGCAGAAGAAGTTGCGTCAAAGGACGCTGATTCAAGTTCGCCTGAATTTCCTTAATCAGGAAGTTAGGACACAGTCTTATCGAGGTACAACAGGGTTTGATATCATCCTGGAGCAACGCTTATAATGAAACTCTTCGGTAGGTTCACATTCGAACAGATTTCGAACTTCTTACGTAGACCACTCGAAGTTGTTGTATTACGATATCTGCTTATGTTCATGATTTTGAGCCCCACTGCCATGTACCTGGTATGGCTGGTTTCTCCCAAGCAGCAGTTAAATATCGTTTTAGTGGATAAATCTGTACCAGAGGAAAACCGGATCGAGCACGCTGCAATAAATTGGGTATTTACGCACGAACGTATCGTCAATGAGCGGAATGAATTCTACCAAAAAAAGCTGGATTATTATGGATTTTTCCCCCGTCCCGGTGGTGATTATGTCGTGAAGGATTTCAGTCCATTTGACTCACTTCACCTGGATAGCCTGGCTGCTGTAAGTGACCTACTATACCTGGCTGACACCTATGGAGTGTTTGCCCACAATTATGGTGTGGAGCAGTCGAAACCCAATCATCTGCTGTATGGGGGCTTGAACTGGAGTGATTTAGCGCTAATCCAGGCGATGCGGGCAAAAGACAAATTAATAATTGGTGAATTTTCATTATTTGCAGCGCCCACAAGCCGGAGCGTGAGGGATTCTCTGGAAGCAATTTTGGGCTTGGAATGGCAAGGCTGGGTTGGTCGCTACTTTATCTCCCTGGACTCAACCGCCAACGAAGCCCTGCCAGGTTGGGTTGTAAAGCTATATCAGGAGGAACATGGTCCCGTCTGGCCTTTTCGTGATTCTGGAGTTATTCTGGTAAAAGGTTCAGAAATTGTTATTCTGGAATATGGCACACACCTGAATTTGGAAGTACCCTTCATCGAAACGCAGACGGTATATGCAGCCCAATACGACTTGCCTGGAAGCGTAAATTATCCCTTCTGGTTTGATATTGTGACCTCTCCCCATGCTGAAAATCAGATTGTTTCCATTTTTCATCTACCTGTAAACGAAAGGGGCGACTCACTCCTTGCCCTCCACAGAATTCCAAAGATTTTCCCAGCAGTTTTGAGAGCAGGGCCAGGGGAGCACCCCTTCTATTATTTTGCCGGTGACTTCTCAGATAATCCTGTCCCAGAATTTGCAGCATATCTAAAGGGTGTATCCTGGTTTCAGAGTTTTTTCTATCATCGGAATCAGAGGGATGACCGGAGCCAATTTTTCTGGACCTATTATCGTCCCCTGCTCAGGAGCATACTCGAGACGGAAATTCAACGAACCAAGCGTTAAGTTTTTGGACCCGGCTGACGGAATTCTGGACATAAACATCTGTTAAGTTGAAGTATTCACACTAGCTTGCGAGAGTAATCCACTTTTAATTAAAGGGTACTCTGCATGAAAATCTTAAACAGGCAATATCTAATATATACCGTAATTTTGTTTATGCTGGCTTCCAGTTTGACCGGCTGGGAATTGCACACTTTGATTGCCCATCCTGTGTTTTCCTCTATGTCTGAAGTGTCAGATGCTGACAGCGTCAAAGTTACCAGTCTTCAGAGGTTTCTTTCATCGGTTGAGGCGCAGTTGGAGATCACACTTGCCGCTGAAGAAGCCTGGGCTCAAAACAATCTGAATTACTACATGCCCCTTCCAAAGGAACTTTCATTCAAGGCAACTGGGAATCCGGATGATTTGATTTCTCGCTTTAAGCGTGCAATCCGGATAAATCCTCAGTCGAAATTGATATCCTATCTACAATTGGTACCTGGGCAACTCGCTGGTCAAAACCCTGTGCTTGTTCCTGAAGAAGTGACACCCCTAAAAGGAAATGATGGATTTTATAATGTCATTTTTGTTGGATTGAATCAGGATGAGCTCATCGATCCTCTCAGTGTGCTGGTATCAGCAAATCACGAACCTGATCTTGGTTTAGATATTGGGCTTTATACTGATAATGGAACGGAATGGGGGCAACTCTATGGCTTTGGCACGCAACCATTTGGGGATCCTAAGCTGGAATATGGTTCCCAGGCGCCATTTCACATGGGTCTATATCATGAGGCTGGCATCATAAATCTTATGGCTCCCTTTATCCAGGAGTGTTATCCTGAGTATCGGATTCATCTTTACAAAACGCTTTCTGAATTGGCTTTTCGCATGGGTGAGGATTACTGGGGTTGGCGCTTCATGGGTTGGGGTCTTCACTATATTGGAGATTTGGTCCAGCCATATCATGCCCGTGCCCTGCCAGGAGTTGGTGTGTTTAAGATGATCAGTATGAATATCCTGGATATTCTCGGACGTAGTCGAATGAAGGATGAGGCCATTCAAATCGTTTCAAATCGCCATCTTGCAATTGAAATGTTGGAGCGCCAAATCCTGGAAAATGCCTATTTGGATGCATCCACGCAGTCCTTACAATTCGAAACACTCTCAAAGGAGGTCGTCGTACCCCATTATGTGGATATGATTCCCAGATCTGTTATCGCTAAGAGATCCTATGCAGAGGCGACCAGGCTGGATCAAATAATTGTATCAAATTTTCCTAAGATCTTGGTATCTGATCCAGGTGTGGAGTTTGACAAGCGCCCAGAAAAAGATGAAATCCTTAAGCTGCTTCAGGCAACGGGTGACACGGGAGCTCTGGAAAATTTAGAGCAGGAACTCAATATGATTTTAAGCTCGTTTTCTGTCTATGGCAGGAGTTATGTTCAGAGTATTGTGCAGTCGCTGTGAGTTCCAATCTGGAAAACGGGTATCGCAAACGATTGGTTTCAAAGGAGGAATCGAAGTAATTTTAGCGCTACTGCTACACACTGCATTCAATTCAGCACGCCAATCTAAAAAAATGGAAATAGACATTTGGATACAGTAGCCGATTCGAGCAATATAGAGTGCGTAATATGACAGGGGGGCTATCGATGTGCTTTCAAGATTACTATCTCCCCATTTGATGCTAATGCAAAAAAAATAAACCCTCGGATAAATTCAGATGTTCAAATCACACCTTATCATCTTCACGCTTACACTAACAGCCTCTCTATATGCCCAGACCGTTTCAAAAAATGATGCACCAAATGTGTACATTGACTGTCAATCCTGCGATATGACCTATATCCGCACCGAACTCAATTATGTGAATTACGTTATTGATCGAAATGATGCAGAAATTTTTATCATGATCACCAGACAAACTACTGGTGGGAACGGCCGGGAATACACCATGACACTTGAGGGGCATCAACAATTTGAGGGCTTGAATGACACACTTGTCTACATTACTGAACAAAATATGTCCGATGATGAGATTAGAGAAAGAACGCTTAAGTGGCTTCAATTGGGGACAATAAGGTATATCAGCCACACGCCACTTGCAGCCGATATCAACATCAGTTTTAATCAGACCGAAATCCTTGAGCAACCCGAAGACAGATGGAATTACTGGGTGTATCAATCCAGTATAAACGGTTGGTTTGATGGGCAGTCCAGCTATTCTAGCTCAAACCTGAATTGGAGTTTTACTGCAAGTCGTACAACAGCAGAATGGAAATTCAGGGTGCAACTACGGGGATCATATAATGAAGATAGTTATACCCTTGACGACAATGATTATGTGAGCATCTCAAGGAATCCAGGATTGAATTCCCTGGTTGCAAAAAGTACATCAGATCATTTTTCGATTGGTTTTCGTGCGGGAGTCTTCGGCTCAACGTATTCAAATCTTGATCGATCGGCCTGGCTTGATCCCACGCTTGAATACAATATATTTCCCTATAGCGAGTCAACTCGACGCGAGTTTAGAATTCAGTATGTTTTCGGATTAAGGCAAAACATCTATAAAGAACTAACCTTATACAATAAAAATGAAGAGATTCTCCTGCTTGAAGCCTTGGATATTGATTTTGAATTACACAGGCATTGGGGTTCAGTTGAATTGAGTGTCGAAGGATCCCATTATTTCCATGACTGGCAGAAAAATCGACTCGACGTGAATGGGGAAGTGTCCTTAAATATCCTCAAGGGTTTTTCTTACGACATGCATTTCGGTTACTCATTGATCCATGATCAAATCGCACTACCCAAGGGTGAAGCGACCCAGGAGGAGATCCTGCTCCATCAGCAGGAATTGGAAACTCAATATAATTATTGGGGTTCCATGGGTATCAGCTATACTTTTGGATCTATTTACAATAATATTGTAAATCCAAGATTCTAAAACCCCTGCTTTTCCATATAGCCCCCCAAGTAATTTTAAAGAACCTGGCTAATCCCTGTTCCTCAATTGCGAATATATCATTCCTATATATATAATATCAAAATGATTCAATTTGAATGCATCGTCCCTGGCTTCTTTTTCAATATAAACATTTGTATCTATATAATATAAGACCTGTTCAAGAATTCTGGCATATGCCTTGAAACAAGATGGCCATGCTTTTTGTTAATGTCTGAAAAGTGTGTACCTGACTCCCTTGTACGTATGACACCTGCAAGGAAACTTCATATTTGTCAAAAACGGTAAGAATCTCGTTTTTGGTTGCAACTAACTGGGGCTCTTATGAAACCTTATATATTTTTAATGTCTTTGCTGTCAATCGCATTCGCCTATGACGAACCTTTTGATCCAAATAATTATCGAGAACGCGAAATCAAAGCGGTTCGGGTTGCTCAGCCACTGATAATTGATGGAATCCTTGAGGAACCTCTCTACGCTGGAATTAGTTATTCTGATTTTATTCAGTACGAGCCCTTTAATGGTGCCAAAGCGTCGCAAAAGACCGATATGTGGATCGCCTACGATGATGAGGCTGTCTATGTTGGTGCGCGTATGTGGGATGATCAACCGGATTCTGTTGTGGGAAGAATTGGACGTAGAGATGCCTTCCTCAACGCTGATATATTTGAAGTAATCATTGATTCCTACCATGACAAACGGACTGGATTTTCATTT
>JABMOT010000234.1 GCA_013202385.1 Fidelibacterota bacterium | reverse complement strand
GTCTGATACGTTTAGCGATGGTCTTTTTTACAGGCATATTTATTATATCTCCTCAAAAATGCCCGCGAATATAGACCGACACATCACTGCTGTCAACGCTTTAAGTCGAAATATATATCCTGAGATCAAGGATAATTGGATCCAAATTGAGAGCTTATTTAATTCAACAATGCCAAATTTGTGTTTTTGCTTTGTTAAATTTAATGATACTTTATTCAACACTGTTTGTGAGCAATAAAAATAGGCTAGATTTTCCTAAGTTGAGTGTCAGAGCAAATTCACTTTTTCGTGAATCATGAGGAGATAATAATGATTGAACGCTTTGAAGATATTAAAAGTACCCTTCGGCTGGTACCCTTATTTTCAGATTTGAATGACAAAGTGCTCTCACACCTGGCTGAGGTATGTCAGGAAAAAGTTTATGAGAAGGATCAGCACATTCTTCACCAGGAGCAGGCTGGAGATAATTTCTTTGTTATTGAATCGGGCTCAGTAAAAGTAACACGCCTGGCTGAAGACGGTCGCGAAGCCGTATTGGCTTTCCTGCGGGATGGCGATTTTTTTGGTGAGTTGGCCATTCTGGACGGGGAAACTCGCTCAGCAAATATTATCACTTTATCAGAATGTAAGATACAGACGATCAATCGTCGTGAATTCCTTGATCTGCTTGAACATCATCCATCTGTAGCAACTGCGTTGCTCATGGAGCTGGCACTGCGTCTGAGAAAAACAGATATGCATCTTGAATATCTGACCCTCAGCGATGCTGAAGGCAAGATTGCCTCAATCCTGATCAGCCTGGCCGAAGAAAACGGTACCTATAAGATGGGAGATGTGACGCTGGGGGATATGCCCATGCAACAGGACATCGCCAACATGGCTGGCACCACCCGTGAAACTGTCTCCCGCATGATGAAGAAATTGGAAGAAAAAAATTGGCTGAGCCGTGATGGTCAAAAAGTAATTATCCGTAAATACAGTAAATTCAAGGAAATATATCAGCTCAAATTCTGATCTTCTGTGCTTATGAAAATAGATTTCGATGGAATATTAAATTCCAGGCGCCTGGCGATTACCCGGGCGCTTTCTTTTGTAGAAAATGCAGACAATCTGGATATCTCCCTCACAGATGCGCTTTTCAAATATTTGGGTCGGGCTTATCGAATTGGGGTTACAGGTCCACCTGGAGCTGGAAAAAGTACTCTGGTGGATAAAATCATCGATTACTGGCGGGGACTGGATAAACGGGTCGCTGTGATTTCCGTGGATCCCACAAGCCCCTTTACAGGGGGAGCAATCCTGGGAGATCGGGTGAGGATGGGTCGACATTATGCAGATAAGAATGTGTTTATTCGATCTATGGCCACCAGAGGTAATCATGGTGGACTGGCAATCAGAGCCCAGGATTTTGCAGATATTTTTGATGCCGCCGGTTATGACATTATTATTTATGAAACAGTAGGGGTTGGCCAAGTTGAACTGGACGTTGCCAAAGCTGCGGACACAACCATTGTCGTTCTTGTGCCTGAGTCTGGAGATGATATTCAGGCCATGAAAGCTGGTCTCATGGAAATAGCTGATCTCTTTGTCATTAATAAGGCGGATCGCCAGGGTGCCAACCAGGCTTTTGCACAACTTCAGTCCATGCTGGAAATGAGACCGAGAGTGGAAGGTACCTGGCCTCCTCAAGTCATCAAAACTAGCGCTATAAAGGGGGAGGGTCTGACTGACCTCACTAGCGCATTACGCGAGCATCAAACATTTCTTGAAAGGCATGGCATCATTAGACAAAATTTCAGGGATAGAGTAAGTGCCAAGATTCTGACGCATATTGGAGAACAACTATCCAGTCGATTCTGGACGGCAGAAAAGCGCGGTTTGCTTAAAAAAGCGCTAGCAATAGAAAATATCCAGGATCTTGTCCCAGGTAAAGTTGTGCAGACTCTGTTGAACTAAAGAAAGTCGTTTACAACGCATGTAAATTATGAATGTTTAAAAACCCTGGCTGTGAATGTTCCAGGTCAACTTGTATGCTCTGGAGCTTATTCGTCTACCTTAATATCCCAATCTTCATAGTCTCCACTCTGATTCAGAGACCGATGCATTTCTAAAACCTGACCCCGATGCAGTCCGATAAGATAAGTGCTAGCGTCACCTTGATAATAATAGGAATAACGGTCAAAGTTGGTCCCATCCAGCTCAGCCGGTTTTATGTCGTGCCAATCTTGTGTGATGACCCGTCCAAGCGCTGCAGTAGGAAATTCACCCCATTCACCATAGTAGGCCATGACCTGAGTTCGGATCGAACCCAATGCCGCTTCACCCTCTGCCTGGATCGCTTTTTGGATGCCTTTGCGATAAATGGGTGCAGCTACTCCAGCCAGCACGCCTGCGATGACAATGACAATCATGAGTTCCAGCAGGTTAAACCCGGATTGGGAGTTTGACTTGTTTAGGGTTCTATCTGAACTGGGTTGCTTCATTGTTCAACTCAGAAAAGCTTATTTCTCATCATAGCATTGATAGTAATTCAGATCGGATAAATATACAAATCCAATATTATCAATCACTGATTACAATAATAGAAAAAATATACTCAAATATTAATGAAAAAGCCGACGCTCTCTCACCTTGCTACCAGGCATGCATGTCGTCTACTGACAGCTGGTATAGAATTGTCAGTGATTGAATCAATTGAGGTTTTTCTGCGCAGTAAACATTTTATCTTAAGTGCTTATGGCAATGAAAAATAATACGGAAATGCCCCTGCTCGATCATCTCGAAGAATTGCGCTGGCGCGTTATCAAAGCATTTGGTAGCATTATCCTTTTTGCTATTGTGGGTTTCATCTTTTCGAACCAATTAATTCACCTGCTCAGTTTGCCTATCGAACGAACAGAACCTCGCCTGGAGCTATTGAATACTACCATTCTAGGTGTGTTTCTGGCGAAAATGAGAGTTGCCGTTGTTCTGGGACTCATCTTTTCGCTGCCTGTGATTATTCACCAGGTATGGCGTTTTATTGCTCCTGGACTCCTTGATGATGAGCGCGCTTTTGCGCCAATGCTTATCATGACAACTGTCTTCAGTTTTGTGGTAGGTTCACTCTTCTCATATTTCGTGATGATTCCCTGGTCGTTAAAATTTTTCGCCATATTAAACCACGGTTTGGAAGGCCTGGTCAACTATGTTACCATTACTGACTATTTGAATTATATCACCATCCTGATTTTGTTTACAGGAATGGCATTCGAACTTCCGGTAGTGGTTTTTATTCTGGCAAAAATAGGGATCGTTAATGCTGGAATTCTTAGAAAAATACGACGTTTTGCATATCTGGCAATTTTAGTAGTATCAGCTATTTTCACGCCGGCTGATCCCTTCACCATGTTGGGCGTAGCTATGCCTATGATCCTCCTTTATGAAGTGAGCATCTGGGTGGCAAAACTGGTCAAACAGAAAAAGATGGAGTCCTCGAAAGAAGTTGAAGAAGCATCTGAGGGAATAAACAAAGAGGACGAGTTACTTGAAGATTTCCTTGGATGATCTGCTCAGACCCATACAGGCCGAGTTAAATAGTTTTCAGCACACTTTTGAGAATTCGCTTAAATCCCATGTTTTCCTGATCAACCAGGTGATGAAGTATGTGATTGCTCAAAAGGGCAAGAAGATGCGACCTATGCTGCTGCTGCTATCCGCAAAATTAAACGGTGAGTGTAATGATCAGACCTATGCAGCGGCCACCCTGGTGGAGGTCCTTCACACAGCAACTCTTGTTCATGATGATGTGGTTGACGAGGCTGAGACCCGTCGTGGCCTGCCCAGTATCAATTCTATTTGGCGCAACAAGATTAGTGTTCTTATCGGTGACTATCTCTTTTCTAAAGCGCTGGTGAAAATGGTAGCTTTGAAGCATCCAGATATGCTGGATTTGTTAGCAAATACGGCCAATAAACTGGTCACGGGTGAAATTGATCAGATTGATAGGGCGCGCTCTGATACCATGACAGAAGCAGCCTATTACGATATGATTGAGGATAAAACAGCATCCCTGCTTGCCACTGGATGCAAGCTCGGAGCCATGACCACATCCGATGATCCAAAAATTTGGGACGCCCTCTTTGAATATGGACGAAACTTTGGAATCGCTTTCCAGATCAAAGATGATTTGTTTGATTTTGAGGGTCGCGCGTCATCTGTGGGAAAACCCATCGGTCTGGATGTAAAGCATAACATGCTAACACTTCCATTGATTCATGCCCTTCAACAGTGCGACAAAAAAGAAGCGCGGGCATTCAAGCGAATGGCAAAACAGGGCAGCGACCGGGCGATTCAGAAATATGTTTTAGAGTTCATTAACAGATACGGTGGATTAGAATATACAAAGGTTCGCCTTCAGGAATATTCAGATATGGCAAAGGCCAGTTTGGTCGAATTCCCTGACAGTCCTGTAAAGCATTCGATGATCCAATTTATAGATTTCAATATTCAACGCGAGAAGTAAGCTGGTGACGTGCCATATTGAGCTAAAACACCTGGCACTCAGCTTTTCCTGGAAGACCTATCATAAACAAATATTCCATGATTTAAATTTATGCATCGATCAGGGCAGCTATGTGACTATCATCGGCGCTAATGGCTCAGGAAAGAGCAGTTTGGTCAAGCTGCTGCTTGGCCTCATTCCGCCTGATGAAGGTGATGTAACCATTCATGGTGAACCAGTGAAGGCAGGATATCCTGATGGTGTCAGGAAGGGCAGAATAAGTTATCTCTCACAGCAAATAGAAGACCTCTTCTTTGCTGATACGGTGAGGGAGGAGCTTACTCATAAACAGTCCATTACGTTGGAAGGTCTAAACATTCAATATTTACAGAGCTTGGGCTTAAGCGACCAGCTAGAGCGTTCAATCGAGAGTCTATCTGGAGGTGAGAGACAGGCATTAGCGCTGGCAGAATTTATGGGGAATCGATCTGATCTGCTGCTTCTGGATGAACCCAGCTCATATCTTGATCAGGACCGGGCAGCTGTGCTCAAAGCCTACCTGAATGAGTCTCAACTTGCAGGAAAAACTATTTTGCATGTCACGCAATATCCTGCTGAAGTCCAGTGGGGAACCCATCTCATTGATTTGAATCAAAGTGATGTGAAAGTCGTTACCTTGTGAGTCACGTAATTCCAGCCTTAAAAATGAGTTACCCTGGGGAGGGCACATTTACGCTGGATACTCCAGAGATGTTGGTCAGTGATATGGGCTACACATGCATTATTGGCAAGAACGGTAGCGGAAAGAGCAGTTTTGGAGAAGCACTCTCAATTCAGGGCAACCCAGCTGGCGTCAAAAAATGGCACTATTTGCCTCAATATCTGGAACGATTTCTATTTGCGGAAAACCTGGTGGATCAATTGAACAATCTCCTTTCGCAAGAGATTGACCGCTCACGATTGAAGGATCTTTTGCAGGAATTGGGTTTTTCAGACCCTGAGGGTATGCTGGAGTTTCCATTTCTGCTGCTCAGCGGGGGAGAACGCCGCCGCATCGCTCTGGTATGCGTTTTTTATATAAAGCCTAAATTCCTGATTCTGGATGAACCAGAGATTGGTGTAACCACAAAAGAAAACATGGTGCTTCTTTCAAAAATAAATAATTTGCAAGCCATAAACGGGAGAGTCATAGTAATATCTCACAATTATGAATTTGTGAAGGCATCGACTGATCTTATTTGCCTGAGAAATGGTAGATTGGGTAGATTTGGCTCTACACAAGAATTGCTGTCTGATTCTGGTTTTAACATAAAGGAATATGGTGTCAGGTTTGAAGCTATCAATAGATAAACTGGAAAGTATGAGAAAGCTCCTCACAGCGGCAAATCTTACATCTATTGCCCGCGCTTTTATGCTATTCCCTCTGGTTTACCTGCTCAATGGGTGGAATGGAGATTTAGTAGATTTCCCCATGTGGGCTGTTTTCTGGATCGTCATGGCCATGTTTTCTGACTATCTGGATGGCTGGTTTGCCCGTTCCTACCATGAGGTGAGCCGTTTTGGGAAGTTTTTAGATCCTCTGGCCGATAAAATAGTCCTCTTTGGTGTTCTCTTTTTTGCAAAACCAATTTCAGAGGTTGTCCCTGGCTGGTTTGTTGCCTTTACGGTTTTGAGAGAAATACTTATTTTTGGTCTGGGGTATTTCGTAAGTAAGGATTCAAAAAGAGATATGCAGGCCAATCGAACAGGTAAGTGGTCAATTTTTCTGACCAGTATAACATTCATTTTGATAATATTTAAGCTCAAGCCCTGGTCTGAATATCTTCTCTACACCAGTGTCGTCGTTGGAGCTATCTCGCTTATACTATACTTGAAGCGATACTACCATTTATATCAGGTTGACGTGAAACCGCAAGCTTAGTTCCTGGCTCAATTAACCATTCACTAAAAGCACCTATACATGATATTTTCCGCTGCATTTAATCGATTAAAACAGGGATTGAGCCGCTCCAGGACTCAATTCAACAATCGCATAAGCAAACTGTTTACCGGTTCTGTGCCATTGACTGAAGACATGATCGAGCAAATAGAGGAGACCCTGATATCGGCAGATATTGGTATCGATCTCTCGCTTGAAATTATTGCGGATTTGCGCAAGAACTTTCCTCTGGATCAAATCGTAGAAATGGGCAGGGTGGTAGAATTTCTAAAGTCTGATCTTATGCAGCGGATGGCTGTGAAGCAGGCAGAAGAAATAGTCTCAGAAAAACCGCATGTAATTCTGGTCGTGGGGGTCAATGGTACGGGAAAGACCACATCCATTGGTAAACTGGCCCATTATTATCGGAGCCAGGGAAAAAAAGTAATGCTGGTGGCAGGGGATACATTCAGAGCTGCTGCGATTGAACAGCTTGCTGTATGGGCAGATCGCAGCGGTGCGGAACTTATCAAAAAGGCGGCCGCAGATCCCAGCGGTGTGGTCTATGATGCACTCCAAAGTGCCAGACAACGAGGCTTTGATGTGGTTATCATTGACACAGCGGGACGACTACATACCCAGAAAAACCTCATGATTGAATTGGATAAAATTCAACGCGTGGTCAAGAAAGTTATCCCCTCTGCACCTCATGAAACTGTCTTAACCATCGATGCGACCACAGGACAAAATGCGCTCGTTCAAGCTCGACAATTTTCTAAAGTGACGCCAGTAGACCACCTCTTTTTGACAAAATTGGATGGGACTGCCAAGGGTGGTATTGCAATAGCTATTCATCACAACCTGGATATCCCCGTAAAATATATTGGTATCGGAGAGCAAATCGAAGATATCCAGGAATTTGATGCCAAAAGCTATATTGAAGCCCTGTTTGAAGTTCGAGAATCTGAATAATTTGCTCTCGCAAAGTGCGCAGAGGCGCAGAAAAAATAATCATTAAAACATACACTGCACTGATCCATGGAGAGTCAAACAGACTGTTCCCGTTGCACGAAAACGACTTTCCCAAAATTATACTCGATTTAAGTCTTAAAGGCTTGTGGTGAATCGAACTCGAATTCCTTGGGTGCCTATCACCTCAACTTGCGTACAATTGAAAACAGCTATGTTTCAAATAAAATTAATGATGCATGGAGCAAACTATAGTAAGCTCTGCGCCTCAGCGCCCTTGCGAGAGGGTATTGGAGCTACGCTTTGAAAGGCATACTGTGATTCCAGTAAGAATAAATAAAAAAGTGCATATCATCAGTCTTGGTTGTGTCAAGAATACTGTCGATAGTGAAATAATAGCCGGTGGATTAGAGGCGGCTGGGATAGATTTGGTTGATGATCCCAACGAGGCAAACACTATACTGATTAATACATGTGGTTTTATTGGTGATGCCAAACAGGAATCTGTAGAGGTCATTCTGGAGACTGCTCTGTTAAAGACGAGTGGAAAACTTGAAGAACTACTTGTAGCGGGCTGTCTATCAGCACGTTATAAGAATGAGTTAACAAAAGAAATGCCCGAAGTTGATCGATTTTTTGTCACTGAGGATTTTAGAAAAATCTTTGATCATATTGCCTCGAAACCGCACCTGGCTGATGACCCGGATCATCGCCGAAAGCTTTTGACTCCAAGACATTATGCCTATCTAAAAATCAGCGAAGGCTGCGATAATGTCTGTAGTTTTTGTGCAATTCCACTGATGCGCGGGAAGCAGCGCAGTCGGGATATGGAGAGCTTGGTCAGGGAAGCAAACACTCTGGTTGCGAGAGGGGTGAAAGAGCTGATGGTTATTGCCCAGGACAGCACCACCTATGG
>JABMOT010000233.1 GCA_013202385.1 Fidelibacterota bacterium | reverse complement strand
GATGGCGACTGTCATCGATCAGTCCATCCGCAAAAGTATGATTAGCGAAGACCATGCTGAATTGGCCATTGCCATTAACGAGGTTCAAGAAATACCCGGTATCAGTGCTATTCGTATTTATAACAACAAAGGTGAAATACGACACCATACTCAAGATCCTGCCAGCCAAAAAAAAGGCAAGGACCCCATGCTTCCGTGTTCTAATTGCCACAATTCAGTTGACCCCGGGCAATGGGGAATGCCGGCGACCTGCGTCTACAATGTGCAAGCGGAGCTCGGCCGGAACATGATTGTGCTATCTCCAATTATGTCAACCCCTTCCTGTCGATCCATCGCCTGCCACCAAACTTACAGTGGCTCAGATGTATTAGGATTTATGGAAATTGAGCTTCCCCTGGATGAACTCGATGCTGCACTAAATTGGGTACTCTATGAATATTTCGGAATCGTCTTTTTGTTTCTGTGTTTGTTTATCTCTACGCTGCTCTTTTTCGTCCAGCGCCGTATCAATGCACCGTTGCAACGAATTGTCGATGCCAGCCGCGCTGTTACAGCCGGTAACCTGTCTGTACGAGTGAATGTAGGTGCAGATGATCTCATTGATATTCATCAGGTCGGTTTGGCATTAAATACAATGTTGGAATCCATTAACCAAAGCAATCGGGAGCTTCATCAGTGGTCCAATGAATTGGAGAGTATGGTCAGAATAAAATCTGAAAACATCGCAAGATCTCAAAATGAGATCTATCAGATTGAACGCCTGGCATCCTTAGGAAGGCTGTCATCATCGGTGGCACACGAAATTAACAATCCACTGGCAGGCGTGCTTACCTATGCAAAACTGGTTTCCCGAATTCTTCGAAACTCAGTTCTCACTGAGGAACGCAAAGAATCCGTCTTGAAACATCTCGATATGATCCAGTCCGAGACTACCCGTTGTGGCAATATTGTAAAAGGCTTATTGAATTTCTCCCGGGATCCCAATCCAAAGTTTGAAATTATTCAATTAAATTCAGTGCTCAAGGAAACAGCCCAACTCATTCAGCATAGTTTTCAGATTGAAGGCGTCAGACTGGTTACTGATTTTTCAGCAACTCAAGACCAGGTAAATGCCAATGGGAATCAAGTGATTCAGGCTTGTCTGGCCGTGCTTACCAATGCACTGGAAGCAGTTGAATCCGGTCAGGAGGGCATTGTCACTTATCGCAGCTATAATCCCGACATGGATCATGTTATCATTGAAATTAAGGACAATGGCAACGGTATATCGGATGAAGATAAAGAACATATTTTTGAACCCTTCTTCTCCAGCAAAAAAGAGATGTCCGGTATTGGACTTGGCTTGGCGGTCACATATGGGATTCTGGAGCAGCACAATGCCAGGGTTGTTGTTGACTCCAAACCGGGAGCAGGGACATCGATGAAATTCGTTTTTGAACTAACCACAAAGGAATCTGAGGATGTCTGAGAACCTATCCATTTTAATAGTAGACGATGAGCTCTCAGTAAGGGATTCCCTTTCAAATTGGTTTATCGAAGATGGCTATTCAGTTGACACAGCTGAAGATGCAAAAGTTGCTCTAAAAAAAATTGAAGCCTTTACCTTTCACATCATATTGGTCGACATAAAACTTCCTGGGATGGATGGTCTGGAGTTAAATCGAAGGATAAAATCCATCAATGAAGACACTATTGTTATCATAATGACGGCCTTTGCTTCTGTAGATTCAGCTGTTCAAGCCCTAAAAGATGGCGCCTACGATTTTGTCTGTAAGCCCTTCGATCCCGATACGGTCACCCATATTATCCGAAATGCCAGTAAAACCATACAGTTGAGTAAGGAGAACTTGTCCCTTCAAGACCGGATTAAGAGTCTGGTGAATGTGGAAGATATCATCGGTCAAAGTGAGGGTATTGTTGAAGTGCTGGAACAAGTCAGAGTTGTAGCCCAGACAGACTCCACAGTCATAATTCACGGCGATAGTGGCACAGGTAAAGAATTGATAGCCAAGGCCATCCATATGAATTCAGCGCGCCGCTTTTTCCCAATGGTAACTGTTCATTGCGGAGCTATTGCCGAAAACTTGATGGAGAGTGAATTATTCGGCCATGAACGGGGCGCTTTCACAGGAGCACAATACGCCCGTAAAGGCAAATTCGAGATGGCTGACGGCGCCACCTTGTTTCTGGATGAAATTTCAACCATCTCCATGAAAATGCAAATTGAATTGCTGCGCGTTCTAGAAACCAAACGTTTTACCCGTGTTGGGGGAAATCGCGAATTCAAATCAGATTTCAGAGTGATCTGCGCTACCAATCGCGATCTTCAGAGCATGGTAAATTCAGGTGAATTCCGGGAAGACCTATACTATCGCCTCAATGTCTTCGCCATCAATATTCCACCCCTGCGTGAGCGTGTGGAGGACATCCTTTTACTCGCTCAACATTTTGTAAAACTGTATGCTGAGCAGATGAATAAGGGAACCAGGCATATCGGTAAACGCGCAACCAAGGCTTTGATGAATTACGCCTTTCCCGGTAATGTGCGCGAATTGGAAAATCTCATTGAAAGAGCCGTTGTCATCGGTGAGGGCGATACTGTGCAACTAAAAGACTTACCCTTCTCCCAAGCAATTTCCAAACCCACATGGGAATCAATCCAAGAAATGGAACATCATCACATTGAAGGCATTCTGGAAAAATATGATTGGAATATTTCAAAGGCAGCCAAAGCCCTTGGCGTTGATCGGGTAACCCTATATAGTAAAATAAAAAAATACAAAATCGGAAAACCTAAATAGAGTAGATCGGGACACCATTCATGTCCTTGATCAAAATCATTCCCCTGCAATTTTCCGCTATGGATGAGCTCGAGAAGATGCTTTCTCTGCTAAGTGCTCGATTCAAAGTGGAAACCGTTCTCAGTACACCCCACTTTGATCTGACGCCCTATTTTAACCCGGTTAGATCCCAGTATAACGCGAACGAAATTATCCAGAAACTGGTTCCCATGACCGGTGAGACCGACAAGATTGTGGGCATAACAGAACTGGATTTATTTATCCCGGTTTTGAGCTATATTTTTGGTCAAGCTTACCTGGGAGGCTCGGTTGCATTGGTATCCGGACACCGATTGGAAAATAGCCGCTATGGGTTGAGTGATGATCCGCTGGTCTTCTCACAAAGACTCTTGAAATGCGTCGTACATGAATTGGGACATACTTTCGGCCTAAAACACTGTTTCCAACCTGGATGCGTTATGGTCTCCACAACCTATGTCGAGGAAATGGATCAAAAGTCAGACCGATTTTGTAGAAAGTGCAATACTAAGCTCACTCAACTTCGAGGTTAAGATTCCAATTATCTGGGAATGTTCTCGTATACATCCTTAATCTCATCGATAGCCAGCTGGATAGCCAAAGTGATATAGTCATGCACCAGCAGTTTCATCCGCACCAGGTTAGGATTATAGTTAAGCCCATTGGTGATTACATCGCGGGTTAATGTCAAAGCAAGGCACAATTCCTCTTGTCTAACTGCCTCCTTCATTTTCTGATGTGATAAATCATGAGCAAACGTAATCATGATTGAACGATCTCCATGGCGTACTGAGGTCAGCAAATGGTTGTAAATAACGCTGATATACCACCTCAAGTCTTCAGGAGCCAGAGATTGAAAAAAACTCAGCCTGGATTGATTAGATGGATGCATAATGGAGTTATAAGCTCTTTCAACGAGATCTTCATGCATACGGACCATTTCTTCAGCCAGTGCCAGGGAAGGTCGCGCTCTTTCGAATCGCAGGAGCCGATCGATATTCATACGATGCCATTTGTCTGGACGCGTTTTTAAATTTTCGATCAGGTGTAGCAAGCGCCTGGAGATGTGATGTCTCGCCTTGGGCTGCCAATCCAGTTTATCTCTGGTGAAAGCACAGTCCGTGGGGAATTGTTTGTCAATGTATTCAGTCATCCAAACTTTTTCGAATGGACGTTTACCAACGAGGCGTCCCCATAGATCACGGATAAGCACACCCAATCTCGCAAACCAAACAGGTAAAAATACAGGGACATTCTCAGTTCCGTAGTAATGGTGAGTTGCCAGAGAAAACAATTCTAACAGAGAAACCGGTTTATCTGAGCTGGCCAAAAAGACACACAGGTTCTCTAGGTCTTCTGATTTTCCCAATAGTTTATAAACAGAGTCACTAGTGTCCGGTAAAGATTTGAAAACAGGTCTGGGACTCCTTGGAGTTGGGATAAATTATCCCGGCTCAAAGCAAATAAAACCAAGGAGATTCAGACCATGGCTCAAGTT
>JABMOT010000232.1 GCA_013202385.1 Fidelibacterota bacterium | reverse complement strand
TCTGGTAAATTCAATCATATGGGGAAATTTACCAAACCAGATTGAGTTTTACGCAGCCGCAGCTTCGAACACGATTAATATCCAGTATTCAGACATCGAAGGCGGCGAGGCTGGAATTGTAACCAATAATAGAGGAATCGTCATATGGGGCTTGGGGAATATTATTGAGAATCCGTTATTCGCAAATCCTGATCGGAATGATTTTTCTCTAAGTGCATCATCTCCTTGTCGAGATGCTGGAACTTCACTGTTGATCATGAATGGTGATACTTTGATTGATATGGAGAGTGGAAATTATTGTGGAACCTTCCCTGACATGGGATTCTGTGAGTGGAATATTGCTCCAGGAGTCTACAACGTTCCAGGTGATTTCCCCACTATTCAGGCTGCCATAGATGGTCTCAGTAGTAGCGACACAATTTTAGTGAGCTCTGGAACTTATGTTGAACAAATAAATTTCAATGGCAAAGATGTGACTGTCATGTCAGTGAATGGTCCTGAACTAACAACCATCGATGGAAATGCTATTGGGAGTACGGTAACCATTTCATCAGGTGAGCGTGGGGCCGTACTGGACGGCTTCACTATTACCAATGGTATCGGCACATTAAACGATGAGAACCATCGCGTGGCTGGCGGTATCGCCGTGCGGGGTGGTTCGGTTGCCACGCTGAGGAATCTCATCGTTGAGGGTAATAACGCTCTGGGTGACACTGCCATGGGTGGTGGAATCATGGTTTCTCTGGGATCTGATGCCCTGATTGAAGATGTGATTATCAGAGACAACGAAGCGGATTACGGAGGCGGGTTTGTCGCCTATGATGCTAACCCCACCTTACGCCGTGTTGAGGTTTATGGAAATCATGGCCGCGTGACAAACGGCGGGCTCACTTTTTGGACTTCGGCTTCTTTGGTAGAGCAAGTGTTGGTTCACGATAACACTGCCCGCTATATGGCTGCAGGTATTTGGGTCCACGAGGGCGGTGCGCCCATATTGAATCAAGTCACTGTCACCGATAATAGCTGTACTTCTCCCCTCATATCGTCACGGGCTGCTGGAGGAATCGGGTGTAGCGCAGGTTCGGATCCGATTCTGGTAAATTCAATCATATGGGGAAATTTACCAAACCAGATTGAGTTTTACGCAGCCGCAGCTTCGAACACGATTAATATCCAGTATTCAGACATCGAAGGCGGCGAGGCTGGAATTGTAACCAATCACGCAGGATCATTCGTATGGGGCTTGGGGAATGCTGTAGAGGATCCTCTGTTCGTCGATACGAGTCTTGATGATTACTCTCTTCAACCGGGATCGCCCTGCATTGATCAGGGAGCTGCCTTGTTGGTGGTGGATGGTGTTACGATAATCGATATGTCAAGCGATGAGTATCTGGGATCAGCTCCAGATATGGGCGCATTCGAATCTAGCATTGTTTCCGTAGATCCTGATTTGGTTGGATCACCACAGGAATTTGGATTGCACCAGAACTACCCAAACCCCTTTAACCCATCCACATCGATCACCTTTAATCTGCCGGAATCTGGCTGGGTCAAGTTGGTCATCTACGATGTAAATGGTCGTATGGTGAGCACAGTCATAGACGGTGAAAGGGCAAGGGGTTATCATTCCCAGCAGTGGTTGGCTATTGATCAACAGGGCAAACCCCTGGGAACCGGAATTTATCTTTATGAAATGCAGGTTACTGACAAACAGGGTCAACATTTCCGGGATGTCAGGAAGTTGACCCTGCTTAAATAAATTTGTCAACTGTGCAAAACGCCCCGGTTTGGCCTGTCAGGCCGGGGCTGCAGCGGGTGGCTATTTCAAAAATAATCGATAACATTTTTTAAGCGGTGGGGTTGTCGGGGTTACGGAGTTGACCGATTCACCTCCTGGGTTTGAGTTGTATCCTGACTACCCAAGCCCCTCAACCCTGCTGTTTTGATGCCATAGTTATGAGAATTTATACGGGGGAATATGGTCAATAAAATATGGAGAGCTGTCTGTCTGGTAGGAATCGTTGTACTTGCGATAATCATTCCATACACCTGCAGTTATGCCAGCATTGGTTCCCAATAAGAAGTTTTCTCAGTGAGGTGGCCATACCAGACCTGAGAGATTCCAAACCCCGGCCTGTACGCCACGGGCCGGGGCCTCCATTTTAAGTCGAGATAAAATAAAAGCGTGTCCCCCATAATCTTGGTTAAGGGCGACACGCTTTTGGGTGTTAAATCGAAAGTGTCTGATTAAATCATAGATATTTTACCGGCAGATAAGGCATCATTGAGAATAGCATCCAGAATCCCATTCACAAAACTGCTGCTCTCGTCTGTACTGAAGACCTTGGCGATCTCAATGGCCTCCGACATGGAAACCTTAGGTGGGATATCATTGAAATAAAAGAATTCCGTAAGTGCCATTCTCAGAATTAATCGATCAATGAGGGCAATGCGAGCGATGTCCCAGTTTCGCGATTTGCTGGCAATAAGTTCATCAAACTCCTTGCGATGTGCCATAATTCCATTGAGCAGCTCACGGGCGAATTTGAGTAAATCATCAGATAATTCAGTGTTTACTGCCAGTAAATCGAAAGTTTGATCCAGGTTGCCATCTTGAATCTCGTGGGCATATGAAACCTGTACAACAAATTCCCGAGCTCTACGTCTTTCTTGCATTAACTATGGCCTGATCCTTTCTCCCCTAAATCTATATCTTTGAGAATAAGCGTTCACCTGACCGGTGCATCTGTTTCAAGCGTCCCAATTTACGGATCCGTTCTTCGGCAAGGGTATCTGCTGCATCCATGGTAGGAATATGCTCATTCTGGGAAAGCGTAAAAATCTCCTGTAAGATATCATAAATATGATTTACCCGATTATAGGAACGCTTTTCATTATAACCTTCAAATTCACCATATACGTTAATGACCCCACCTGAATTGATGGCATAATCAGGTGCATAAAGAATACCGCGGTCCAGAAGAATCTTCCCGTGTTTTTCATAATCAGAGAGCACATTGTTGGCAGCACCGGCAACCACGCGACATTTTAGTCGATTAATGGTATCGTCATTTACAACGGAGCCTAATGCACAGGGTGCAAAAACGTCCATGGGAACATCATAAATTTCCTCAGGAGCAACTGCAGAGACATTTTTAATCTTAAGCATGTCTTTGATACGCTCCTCTTTGATATCAGTAACTATAATTTTTGCACCTGCCTCTGACAAATGTTCAACCAAATACATTCCAACATGACCCAAACCCTGGACTGCAATCGTCTTGCCCTCCAGGCTGTCTGAGCCAAAGGCTTTGTTTGCAGCGGATTTTATACCTACAAAAGTGCCCCAGGCAGTAAAGGGTGAGGGGTCGCCAGATCCACCAAGATCGGGGCTAAGTCCAGCAACATAATCCGTTTCTTCATGAACCCATTCCATCATCTGGGGTGTTGTGTTTACATCTTCAGCAGCGACATAACGACCACCCAGACTGTCAACCAATCTTCCAAAGGCGCGGAAAGCAGCCTCATTCCCGATATCACTGACCCGACCAATAATTACAGATTTTCCACCACCAAGATTCAGGCCGGCCAGGGCGGATTTGTAGGTCATGCCCTCTGACAGGCGCAACACATCGCGTAAAGCTGCTTCTTCATTTTCGTAATTCCATACACGGCAACCTCCGAGGGCTGGTCCGAGGCTGGTATTGTGAATGGCAATAATCGCTTTTAGTCCAGTTTCATCATCCTGAGCAAAAACAACCTGTTCATGGTGGTTTAGTGCTGGTGCATCAAAAAATCCCATTTCTCATCTCTCCTTTAAAATTAAATCAAATATTATTCTGCCAGAAGATGCCTGCTGATAACCACTCGCTGGATCTCATTCGTTCCCTCATAGATCTGAGTTATTTTGGCATCGCGCATCATGCGCTCGACTTCAAATTCACGAATAAATCCATATCCCCCGTGAATTTGAACGGCTTCCGTGGTAACGTACATCGCTGTGTCCGCCGCGAACATTTTGGCCATTGAGGCCTTCTCTCCGATAGTCTTACCCTGATCTTTTAGCCAGGCTGCCCGATAGACCAGTAGCCGACTGGCATCCACTCTGGTTGCCATATCCGCGAGCTTAAATCCGATTCCCTGAAACATGCCAATGGGCTTGCCAAATTGCTCCCGTTCTTTGGCATACTTTATAGAGCGATCCAAGGCCCCCTGGGCAATTCCTAGCGCCTGGGCTCCGATACCAATACGACCCACATCAAGGGTCGCCATGGCAATTTTAAAGCCTTCTCCCTCTTTGCCGATGAGATTTTCCGCTGGGATGCGACAATTCTCAAAGATCAGCTCACTTGTGTCTGAACCCCGGATCCCCAGTTTGTCTTCCTTTTTCCCGGTAGTGAATCCGGCAAGACCTTTTTCAACAACAAATGCAGATATTCCCCGATGGCCTGCCTCTTTATCCGTTTTTGCGAACACAATGACAAAATCACTGCTTATTCCACTGGTTACCCAGTTTTTGACACCATTCAATAGGTATGAGTCGCCATCCCGTGTCGCTGTCGTAAGCATGGCTTTGGCATCTGAACCAGACTGAGGTTCGCTTAAAGAGTAGGCACCTAGTTTTTCACCACTTGAGGTGAGGGGCAAATATTTATGCTTCAGATATTCTGATCCAAAGTTCAGAATGGGATTTGAGAAAAGCGAGTTGTTCACCGACATAATGACACAAGTAGAAGCATCGACTCGTGCAATTTCCTCCAACGTTATTACGTGACTAACCGCATCCATCTCAGTGCCGCCATAGATTTCAGGAACCTGCATGCCCATAAAACCCAAAGCGCCCAGTTTTTTAATTATCGCTCCTGGGAATTCGGCCTTTTCATCACGGTCCATAACACCTGGTTTGATCTCAGCTGCAGCAAAATCCCGGACTGTTTCCCGGACCATTTTCTGTTCTTCTGTTAACTCAAAATTCATGTTTTGCCTCTATGGTGCTTTATTCAATCGGTATTAACTATAACTATAAAAACCTTCACCGCTCTTACGTCCCAGATTACCTGAGGCCACCATGCGCTTGAGGAGCGGACAGGGGCGATATTTCGGATCCCCGAGACCCGTGTGGAGCACGTTTAGAATGGAAAGACAGACATCCAATCCGATAAGATCTGCCAGAGCCAGGGGTCCCATGGGGTGGGCTAGTCCCAGATGCATGATCTCGTCAATAGCTTCCTTGCTGGCGACCCCTTCCATGAGGGCGAAAATGGCTTCGTTTATCATGGGCATAATAATGCGGTTTGCGACAAAGCCTGGATAATCATTCGATTCAACAGGCACCTTTTGAAGTGCCTTGCAAAGCTCAATAGTGGCGGCCACTGTTTCATCGCTACACACATGTCCCCGAATGATCTCCACCAGTTTCATTACCGGTACTGGATTCATAAAATGCATCCCAATCACTTTGTCCGCCCGTGAGGTTTGGGCGGCGATTTCGGTGATGGAAATAGAGGATGTGTTTGAACTTAGAATCACATCAGGATTTAGAAAATCATCCAATTCCTTGAAAAGTTGAAATTTGATTTGTTTATTTTCCGTTGCCGCCTCGACTATAAAATCACAATCGGCAAGATCGGTCAAAACAGTGGAGGGAGAAATGCGAGACAGAATCGCTGATTTATCATTTTTTGAGATCAGCTCTTTGGTAACCTGACGATCCAGATTCTTGTTAATGGTGGCAATGCCCTGGTCAAGAAGCATCCGATTGATGTCCATCAAAGACACTTCAAATCCAGCCTGGGCAAAGACATGGGCTATTCCATTCCCCATGGTTCCAGATCCAATGACGCCGATATTCTGGATATTCATTTGAACCCCCTAAATTCGTTCCACAATCATTGCAGATGCTTCACCGCCGCCAATACAGAGGGCAGCGAGCCCAAATTGAGCGTCTCTGGCTTCCATTGCGTGTAGTAGTGTGGTCAAAATCCGAGCCCCTGAAGCTCCCAGAGGATGACCCAATGAAACTGCGCCACCATTCACATTCACTTTAGTATGAGGAATATTGAGCTCATCCATGGCAACCATGGTTACCACTGAAAAAGCTTCGTTGATTTCAAAAAGATCAATTTCCCCCAATGTCATCCCAGCTTTTCTGAGGACATTATTGATCGCTTTGACGGGTGCAGTTGTAAACCATTCTGGTGCCTGAGCTGCAGACGCCTGAGCGACCACCAGAGCCAACGGTTTTAAACCACGTTTCTCGGCTTCACCCTCACGCATGAGTAGCAATGCTGCGGCGCCATCATTTATTTTTGAGGCATTGGCCGCTGTGATTGTCCCCTCAGAGGCGAACGCCGGCCTCAATGTTACCATTTTATCAAAATTCCCGCGGCCGGGCTCATCATCTGTATCAATGATTAGGGCATTCCCTTTTCGCTGGGGTACTTCTATAGGTTCTATTTCGTTGGCAAAAGCACCTGTTTTTTGAGCTTTCAATGCCCGTAGATAGCTTTCCTTAGCAAAAGCATCCTGTGCTTCCCGACTATAATGAAAATCTCGAGCACATAATTCACCGCTGACACCCATATGGATGCCATCATAAGCATTTTGAAGGCCATCTCGGAGAATGCCATCAATCATCTCACCGTTTCCCAGCCTCTGTCCGGCTCGAGCTCCAGGTAAGTAGTAGGGCACATTGGACATGCTTTCCATACCACCGGCAATAACCACATTGGCATCTCCAACCTGGATCGCCTGGGATGCCAGCATGACAGCTTTCAATCCAGAGCCACATACTTTGTTGATTGTGAGACATTCAGTAGCTTGAGTAAGCCCGGCATAAAGGGCTGCTTGTCTGGCGGGAGCTTGTCCAGTATTGGCAGACAAGACATTCCCCATGATAACTTCATCGACATCTTCCGGAGAAAACTGGCTATTTTCTATAACCGCCTTAATGGCTGCAGCACCGAGTTGTGGAGCTGTCAGGGAGGATAACGAACCCTGGAATGCTCCAATGGGTGTGCGTTTTGCGCTGACAATGGCAACTTTTCTAATAGCTCGGACTCTACTCATGATAATTCCTTATAACTTTTTCTCAATCATGGGACTAATAAATGCCACATTTCACTTAAATCGGGTAGCCTGAGACTCATTTACAAAGGACAGGAATGAATTCGGCTAAGCAAGGGTCAAAAATCGTTCCAAAACTGTTAATCCCCTTGGGGATGAGTTTTTAGCTCCTGTGCTTAGGTGCCTATAGGTCGGTCATAAGCATTAATGATGCGTCTGACCAGTTTGTGTCTCACGATATCACTATCATCAAATTCTACGAAGGCAATCCCTTCCACATCCTTGAGGATTCGAACAGCTTGGAGCAATCCAGATTCTTCATGTTTGGGGAGATCGATTTGAGTGGGATCACCAGTGATAATAATTTTCGAATTTACACCCATTCGCGTCAGGAACATCTTCATCTGCATAGGGGTCGTATTTTGGGCTTCATCGAGGATGATGTAGGCATTATCAAGTGTCCTACCTCGCATATAAGCGAGAGGAACAACCTCTATGGTTTTTTGATCCATGAAAAGACGCACCTTATCATGGGGCATCATATCGAACAGAGCATCATAGAGAGGTGCCAGATAGGGGTCCACTTTTTCGCGTAAGTCTCCAGGGAGGAAGCCTAAACGCTCACCCGCTTCAACGGCTGGACGGGTAAGAATAATTTTTTTTACTTCTCGATTTTTGAGAGCTGAAATTGCGAAAGCGACTGCCATATATGTTTTTCCAGTCCCGGCCGGTCCAAGACCAAAAACCATTTCATACTTTCCTGCGGCGGCAAAATAGCGTTCCTGTCCAGCGGTACGTGGTTTGATCACTTCAGAACGAGTGAACAGTACCACAGAGTCCAGGCCGGTCTCCCCCAGGCTTGATTTACCCGATTGATTTAAGCGGATGATGGTCAAGACATCATCTTTATCGAGGAATTTTTTGCGGCTTAGCACTGCCATCATCTCAACAATAATATTTTCGATGAGAGCCAGTTTAGATTCGTCGCCGCGTACGACCAGCTCATCGCCGCGCAAGAACAGGGACACTTCAAGATGGTTTTCAATTAGTTTTAAATTAGTATCGTTTGGGCCGAGCAATTCAACAGGGTTGACCTCCCGGATTGGAAGTCGTTTTTCAGCAGCAGATTTCGCAGTTGTCAAACCCATATGGCGGAGTCAGATTAATTTGATAGGGCTGGAATTCCAAACAAAAATTGTTGGTTCGGAGCATTGATATCAGGTAAAATCTTATCTAAAAGCAGCCAGATATATCGCCATAAATCAATTGCTGATATTCTCAATACTATCTGGATGCACATTCTTGAAGGTCAGAACATTTTCAAATTGCTATTTATCCTGAGAATAGTTTAGTTTGAGGCATGGTTTAATTCACATTGGTCGCATTGAGCGAGCTGGGGGCTCTTCTCCTCCATCTCCATGGAAAAACTGTTAATGCAGCTTTTCCGAGCAGGAATGATTTCACAACTTGGGGGGAAAACCAGATGGACTTTCATGAACCAAGTGGCAGTCTGCAGAGACTTGTCATTTTCACCTTCCTTATAACCTTTATACTTACTATACCTCAAACACTACAAGCAGGTGTGACTGGCAAGCTCAGCGGTAAGCTTAGCAGGTCCGACACGGGTGAGGCCATCGTAGGTGCGTCAATCCAGATCGACGGCACCAATTTTGGGAGTATTTCGGATAACCTGGGCAGATTTGCCATTCTGAATATCCCTCCGGGCACCTATAAACTGAGGGTATCATTCATTGGGTTTGAGACCATTCTCCTTGATGATGTTCAGGTTGGAGTGGATCTAACAACCTGGTTTGACTTCAATATGAAAACTTCCATCCTGGAAGGACAGGAAGTCATCGTTCATTCGGATAAAGATATCATTGAGAAGGATCTCGCTGGAACACGGGCCGTCGTCACTCAGGAGCAGTTTGATGCACTTCCCATCACTAAAATATCACAAGCCTTGACCTTGCAGTCTGGTGTCGCCGCATCGGGAGACTACCTATATATTCGAGGAGGCCGTTCGAATCAGGTGGCCTTTCTCATCGATGGTGTGTATGTGCAGGATCCTTTTCTGGGGTCTTTTGCAAATGATCTGGGTACCAATGCCATTGACGAACTAACGCTCCTCAGCGGCACCTTCAATGCAGAATATGGGAATGCTCTGAGCGGAATAGTGAATATCCTTACCCGGGAGGGCGGTCGCAGTTGGCAGGCAAGACTGGAGAGTCGAGCTGGCAGCTTTCAGAATAGTGATGAGAACAAAGCCGAGGGAAGCTTAACCAGCTGGTCCATGGGTGGTCCCTTGCTGGGTGAAGATCTGCGGTTATTTGTTTCGGGGCAGCTCACCGACCAAAACAGCTATCTCCCCTGGGGCTTTAATAATTCCAGCTCATATACGACAAAGTTGACATATACTGGTATATCGAATGTTAAAATCAATACGCTCTATAGAACATCCTGGAGAAGTTATAAAAATTATAGCCATAGCTGGGCTTACATTCCTGAACAGTACTATCATTATAAATCAGCCCGGCAGCACTTAAACCTGAATTTAACCCACACGCTCAATCCCCACCTTTTCTATGAATTGAGGATATCTCAGTACGAACAAAACTACCGTCAGGGAATCTGGATAGATTCAACTGCTACCTGGAAGGACAGTAGTGCGTATTCAGCCTATAGTGATTACGACTGGAATTACGAAGCCGGGAATGGATATGAATTTTATGCCCGTCGTGACCCCCCTACTTACACGATCTCAGCGACCAAGACCTTTGATTTACGCTGGGATGGAATCTGGCAAGCCAATACATGGAATGAGCTAAAAGTTGGATTTCAGTTCAAGCAACACAAGCTAGTTCTCTCAAATCCATATGATCCAGGCAGAGCCAATCCGTATCGGGATGAATACAACCTGATCCCCATTGAAACCGCTGCCTATTTCCAGGACAAAATCGAATTCCCCTTTCTGGTAATCAATCTTGGTCTGCGCTTTGATCAGTTTGATGGGAAGGTGAGCTTTCGTGCAAATCCCCTTGATGAATCTACCAGAACCACTGCTTCTCCAAAGAATCAGTTCAGCCCCAGGCTTGGAATCGCCCATCCCATTTCAGATCGCACCAAGATCCATTTTGCCTATGGCCACTTTTTTCAAAATCCGCCCTACGCATATTTATACAATAGATTGAACTATGATGTAACAGTATCTGCCCCTGTTTTTGGGGATCCGGATATGGATGCAGAGAAAACTGTGGCCTACGAAGTTGGACTCACTCATCAATTCAGCTCTGCATTTCTAGGACGATTCAACGCCTTCTACAAGGATATTTCCAATCTGGTTGGCACCCGCTACTATGCTCCCTACGCTGAAGATGCACCTGATCGATATGTGGGATACACATTGATAATCAATGAGGATTATGCTTTCTCAAAAGGTCTAGAAATCAATCTGGCGTATAATCCGAATAAGATGGTTACCACCACACTCACCTATACCTTCTCTATTGCCAAGGGGAGTTCCTCCTACGCAGATGAGCAATATCCCGGCAGCACTGAAACAACCACGCTTTATTATCTGGATTTTGATAGGACCCATGGCTTGAATGTTTTTGGTTCCATTCGAACGGGGGAACGTCAGGGATGGACATTTTTTAATACCCAGCCTTTTGCTAAGACAGATTTCGGATTCGTTTTCCGGGCAAATTCTGGCAGGCCTTATACTCCTTCTGGGCGTGATATTGGACTGGTGGAGATAAATTCTCTTCGCAAGCCATCCACATATTCGCTGGATATCGTTGGTGGCAAGCGTTTTTCACTGGCAGGCAAACTTTCTGCCCGAGTGTTCTTAGAAGTTCAGAATCTTACCAATGCCAGAAATGCCATCATCATTTTCACCACAACAGGTGAGCCAGATTACACCCTAACACCGGGACACAGTGAGGAATATATGAACAATCCAACACACTTTGGTCCTCCACGCACCATAAGAGTCGGTTTAGCCCTGGATTGGAGATAACTATGACAAAAAGATCACATCTCATTCTTGCTCTCATCCTGGTAGGTCAATTGACCTGGACGCTGGCCAGTGAAAAGGATTTTGACGATAAAAGCACAGCTGTTGCCAAATCCATGCTCCTCGATTTATCAGATCGTGCTTCTGGTATTCATAACGCCAGCAACATTGGCTTGTTTTTTGAAAATTATGGTAGATTCTCGTATGGATCATTCCTGCATGGGAATGCTGGTGAATTTCCAATAAACAGCAATCATAATTATCTGTATCTGATGAGTACCATGGTTGGTGTGGCACCAGATGCAAGTTCTGGACGGTCTGCCAATGTCATGACGAGTCTATATACTTCAGATTGGAGTCCCCTTCCGGGGTATCACCAGCCACCTGCTGCGGAAATTGCTTTTAGTGATAAACCGGCAACCTGGCCATCAAATGTCTGGTTTCACACTGATGAGGAAAATGAGCCTATCATTGTTTCAAGCCAGGATAGTTATTGTGTTTACAATGATACAGACAATCAAAATGAAGTTCTGGGAATTCAAATTGCTCAAACGGGATACGCTTTTGGTCTCTCTGATTTCGAGGATATCATTTTTTTCACGTTTGAGCTAACGAACCACTCAGCTGTCAGCTATGATAGTGTTTATTTCGGTTTGTATCATGACTTTGACATCGGGAACGACCCAGGTGGGAATAATGATTTTTCAGACGACATGCTGAAGTTTGATTCGGCAAATGATTTCATCACGTTCTCCGATGCAGATAATTACTCCATAGAATGGGGTCAAAAACCGGGCATGATGGGAATTGCGCTACTAGAATCACCCCAAATCAATGGGTCTATGGCTGGCATAACAGATATGCATTACGGAATCTTTGAAAACAGCGAGGCTACCCAAATGGTCTTGCTCTCCAGTAATCTGGATTACCTGCCAGACGGAGTGAGTCCCGAGGATTTTTTTAACACAGGCACTTCCCCTGATATCCACTTCGATGATCCAGGAATCATTCCTAGTACGGGAATGGACACTCATGGCACAATTTCTTCAGGTCCCTTTGACCTATCTCCAACGGACACTCTCACATTTATCATCGGCATTATTGCCGGAATCAATGAAGCAGATCTTTACAAAAACCTGCACATAGCACAAAATCTCCATGCAAATGATTTCGTGGGACCCAAACCTCCAAGCTCGCCAACCCTGACAGGTTTGGCCAGCCATAATAAAGTCACCCTCTATTGGACAAACGCCAGGGAAGGTGATTTTGATGAATTGTCAGGTGCCAGGAATTTCGAAGGCTACAGATTGTATAAGAGTCTAGATCGTGGGTTGAATTGGGACCAAATCGACAGAAATGTTGTTCCTGATATTGGGCTAGAGCCTATCCCCTTCACCAGTTTTGATCGAATCAATGGCTGGGGTGATGACACGGGTCTCCAATACACTTATGTTGACAACTCTGTAGTGGATGGTTTCGAGTACTGGTATTCAATCACGTCATTCGATCATGGTATTTCCCTGATTGAGAGTCTCGAAAGTCCCATTGGAAATACTGTGGAAGCCAGCAACGTTATTAGTATTATACCTGTATCCACGCCAGGAGCATATGAAGCTGCAGAGGCTTCGAACTTGACCCACTTTGGTGGTGGAGATGCAAATTACATCCTCAATGTAAATCCATGCGCTCCTGAGCAATTGAGTAACTATCGCTATGATCTTCATTTCCTCTACGACCTACAAAATGAAATTGGCAATCCCGGCATTTGGGCGTCGGTTGAAATAATAGATTCCAGTTTCGTTTCAACTACAAATTATGGTATCAGTTTTACTGCTGTAGATCAAATCGATATTATTAACCTAGATACACAGAACTCCTTGTGGGCTGGTGGATTATATCTTGGCTATCCCTACCCCTTTGGGAATGAGTTCTCGATTACTTTTTTCAGGACAGATACGATCAATGTCCCTAGTCCAGGCGATCTTTTAAGTCTGAACTTTTGCGCAGAGTTGTTGAGATTTGATGGTTATGATACCTTACAGGTCATCGCTCCCCAACGTTTCGATCCTGGTAGAGAGCTGGTTTCAGATGATGGTTTGATTCTCAGTTTAAACCCTCAGCCACCTATTCAGAATATCAATGCGCCACCCATTCTGGATTTTGAAATAGAACTTGAAGTAGCTGATTTAGATTCAATTCAGGAGATGGACTATCAGATTACCCTTATCGGTTCAGGAGTGGATTCTTACAACAAGACCTTTATTGTATTAAACACAACTGACCAAGATGCTACCATCATTGGAGCAGCGGATACCCTGTACAGTGGATGGGGTATCCAATACAGTGGGTGGACAGCCTGGTTTGAATTTGATCCAGCACATCTACCCCCTCAAGGAACGTCAGCCACCTTTTCAACCTTAGCACCCATTCCTCCAGGCATTCAGGATTACTATCGCTTTGGTATTGTGGACGGTTCGACAAATGAGGATTTGTTGGCGGATGAACTCAGTCATATTCGAGTCGTTCCCAATCCCTATATGGCAGGCTCTCACTGGGAATCTGAATTGGGTAGTTACGTGAGAGAACCTGTTCGTCAGATACAATTCACGCACCTTCCACTGGAATGTGAAATCAACATATTCACCCTATCCGGTGATTTGATAAAAACCCTGGAACATGATGCTTCTCATGGCACAGAAACCTGGGATATGCGCGCTGAAGGAGGCCGGGAGATTGTCTCTGGCATTTATCTCTACCAGGTAAAAAGCGGTGGAAACGAATATTTGAATAGATTTGCGGTGATCAAATGAATCACATTAAACAGAACTTAATCGTGAAGACACTCCTCTTTGCACTATTACTGACCAGCTCAATATTGGCTCAAAATGCAAATCTTGGTACGGCGGGAGCACAATTTCTCAAAATACCCATCGGTGCGCGATCTGCAGCACTAGGAGGGGCCGTGACTGGGATGTCCACTGATGCCACAGCTTTGTTTTGGAATCCCGCTGGGATCATTCATGACCAGGTCCATGCCCTCCATGTTTCGCACATTCCCTGGATGACCTATTTCGATGTCAACGCAGTGGCTTATACCTTGAACCTTCAGGAGCAGGCTGCCATTGGATTTTATATCAGGGCTCTGGGAATGGAGAAAATGGAAATCACTACAGAATATGAGCCGGATGGAACCGGGGAGTTTTTTGATTCTCAGGATCTTGAGATCGGTGTGAGCTATGCCCGCAAACTCATCGATCAATTCAGTTTTGGCATCAGCACCAAATATATCAGACAGCGTATCTGGAACGAAACGGCCTCAGGCATCGCCTTCGATTTTGGGACCCATTACACTATCGAATTCCAAAATGCTTCCATCGCCATGGCCTTGAGAAATTTTGGACCTGACCTGCGGATGGATGGCCCTGATCTTTTGGTTTTTTATGATGGATCTGACGACTTTCCCAATCGGCTTATTCCATCAAATAAAAACACAGAGGAGTATCCCCTCCCATTGATTTTTCAATTCGGGATGGGAATCGACCTGATCAAGGCACCCTTTTTCCATGCTCGGTTCGCTCTGGATGCAATCCACTATAATGATAATGATGAACAATTACTTGTTGGTCTAGAGTCGACCATCGCCCAGAGATTTGTATTGCGTGGTGGATACCGCTTTAACGAAACCGAGTCTCAGCCTAGTCTGGGTGTCGGATTACAGCAGCGAATTGATAAAATGGTCATTAAGCTGGACTATGCGTTCGTCCTCCATGAGTACCTGGGAGATACGCGATTCCTGTCCCTGGATATAATTTTCTGATTTGTTCAGGCCACAGGGGTATTCCATAAGCCCTGGGGTCTGCTAGGGCTGGGATTCGAATCCCAACCTTGACGATAAATTATCTTGTTTCAGCGAGCTTTTTCCGCATAACCGTAAATTCACCTGGATCATGATCAAAGGGGATATATCCCAGGCCTGTACCACCGTGGACCACTTCAACCGGTCGTTTTTTGCTATTGAATAATTCAGTGATCATGATGGTTTCCGTTCTAGCTGGTGCAATGATCTCGACGGTCTCTCCCACCCTGATTTGATTCTTGATTTCAAATTCCAGCAACTGAGCGGATACATCCCAGTTGGTGACCATCCCTGCATTCTGATGAGTAAAATCCTGGGATGAGGGATCCGCATAATTTTGGCCATACTCTTTTGGATCCTTGGTATAAAAACCAGAAATGTAACCTCGATGAGCGATTCCAATCAGGTCTTCAAGATTTTTTGAGTCAAAGGGCAAGCCAGCCTCAACATCATCAATAGCTTTGCGATATGAGCGGGCTGTCATAGCTGCGTAATAGACTGATTTGGTGCGACCTTCTATTTTATAGCTAACAATGCCAGCTTCCTTCATCTGCTGAATCAGCTCGATGGAGCAGAGATCTTTGGCATTCATCATATAGGTGCCGTGTTCGTCCTCTTTCATATTAAAGAACTGAC
>JABMOT010000231.1 GCA_013202385.1 Fidelibacterota bacterium | reverse complement strand
GGTAAAAGTACACTGTTAAATATCATGGGCGCCCTGACAGGGGTTGATCAGGGGAAGGTCCTTTTCAATAATCAGGACCTTGCTTCAATGAATCCCGTTGAGCTCGCTCATTATCGAAATCAGGATATTGGTTTTGTCTTCCAGCAGCATTTTCTCTTACCGCAAATGACCCTGTTAGAGAATATTCTCATGCCTACCCTGGCTTTTTATCAAAAGGCGGATGTTAACGATTTGAAGCAACGCGCTTTAAAATTATTGGCCCGCGTAGATCTTCTCAAACGAATGGATCACCGGCCTGGCCAGTGTTCTGGTGGTGAGTGTCAGAGGGCTGCTGTCGTTCGAGCTCTCATTAATACACCCCAACTGCTCCTGGCTGATGAACCCACGGGCTCTTTGGATCAGCAGGCTGCTGAAAACCTGGCAACTCTTTTACTTGAGTTGAATGCAGAAGAAAAGGTCGGAATCGTTCTGGTGACCCACTCCACAAAGCTGGTAGCCAGAATTCCAGAAAAATATGCATTGGCAAACGGTAATTTCAGGCAGCTATAAACACTCATGTTTCGCTTTTCTGCATATCTACTAAACAGTCTGAAGTATTATTGGCGCACCAATCTTGGTGTCGTCGCCGGCGCATCTATCGGGACGGCAGTACTGGTTGGAGCGTTGATATCAGGGGATTCAGTGAAATTCAGTCTCCTGGAATTATCACTGAAGCGTCTAGGTAACACTCATTATGCCCTTGAAACGGAGAGTCATTATTTTCGATCCGAACTTGCTAACGAAATTGGAAAAGAAACCAACACAATTACCACCGGGGTTCTACACATCTCAGGAGCCTTACAAAAGGGCAGCCAGAAGCGCCTGGGTATGGTTCAAGTATACGGTGTCGACCAAAGCTTTGGGAAATTCACTGTAGGAGGTCGCTTCCCGGAAACTATTTCAGATAGTCATGTGGCGGTTAGTCAGCGAGTAGCCGATCTCATGGAGTTGGGTCCCGGCGATCAGTTGATGCTCCGTGTCGAAAAAGATTTAGTCGTTCCTCTTGACACGCCGGTTGCCTCAAAAGAAGATAGATTCATCAGCATACCAGTCAAAGTGACAGCTATTTTGAGCGACTCCCAGCTAGGCAGGTTTAGTCTGAGATCCAATCAGTTTGTGCCCAACAATATTTTTATCAATCGTTCCTTTTTAGCCCGGAAAATGGGCATGGAAAACAAAAGTAATCTGATTCTCAGCCAAGCTGAAACCACACTTGAAAAATTGAATGAAGCTTTAGCCCAACATATTCAGCTGGAGGATTTGAGCCTATCCATAAGGGACGTTCCTGAATTGAATCAAATGGAACTGATCAGTGACAAGGTGTTTATTCCAAGGTCCATTGGTCAGGCTGTAGCCGCCCTGCCCAATCAGGTGGAAGAAGTCTTGAGTTATTTCGTAAATGAAATAGCTGCCGGGGAGAATGCAGTCCCGTATTCGTTTGCTGCAGGTGTACCTTCCATCAACTCCCAGGTCCTCAGCGGCAATGAAATCATAATTAATGAGTGGACGGCACGTGAACTTGGTGTCATGATGGGTGATTCCTTGCGCTTGCGTTTTTATGTCATGGATGTGCAGGGCGCTTTGATTGAAAAGTCTCACACCTTTGTTTTAAAGGGAATAGTTCCCCTCCGTGGCGGTGCTGCTGACCGCTTGTTAATGCCGGCATTCCCTGGCCTGGGGGATGCTGAGACCTGTGGTGACTGGCGCCCGGGGATTCCCATTGATCTGAACAAAATCAGAACGCAAGATGAAGCTTACTGGGACACCTACAGGGGGACACCAAAAGCGTTTATTTCTGTAGCCACGGCTCAGGAATTATGGGCCAATAAATTTGGCAAGCTTACCGCCCTGAGATTCCCCAGTGATGCCGGATCCATGCCAGAACTCACCCGAAAATTGCTTGAGGTCCTGCCGCCGGAAGCCCAAGGATTGCGCTTTGATGATGTTCGCCAGTCCGCCATTGCTGCCACCAGTGGTGGTGTTGATTTTGGCCAATTGTTTATGGGACTCAGTTTCTTTATAATCCTCTCAGCCAATCTGCTCACAGCGCTCCTCTTTATATTTAATACGGAACAACGGACAGCTGAAACCAGACAGCTTCTGGCTCTGGGATATCTACCTGGACAGATCAAATCATTACGATTATGGGAAGGTCTGGTGTTGTCCATTGCTGGAGGATTGATCGGGCTGCTGTTGGGCGTGGGATATTCCCGCTTTATCATGTTTGGATTAGGAACCTTCTGGCGTGATGCTGTTGGTTTCTCAGATTTTCAGCTGCACTTGAGTATGAGCAAAATGCTCACTGGATTTGTGGCTGGAATCCTGGTCTCATTTGTCTCGATCTGGCTGGTCATCAAAAAGCAAATCAGCTGGCATATACAAGCTCAAAAAGCGGACAGGCCATTTAATCCGCCCAAGTGGAATCGGAATCGCAACTATCACCTCGCCGTTTTGGTTCTCATTCTTATTGCCGCCATCAGCATCGTGTTAAAGCAGCAAGCTGGGCAGATTCAATCCCTGGCCATGTTTTATACTGCAGCCGTTCTGCTGCTGGCTGGTGGATTGCATTTCTGTTATATCCTGAGTCGCGAAATCAAAAACGGGAAGACGAAAAGGGATTTCATGGTCACTGGTTTGGTCTTGAGCAATTGGAGTCGTAGTTCCGGAAGAAACCTGACGACCATTACATTGCTGGCAACGGGTATTTTTATCGTCGTCTCCGTGGGACTCAATCAGCATGATCCAACCTCTGGTGGTTCAAATATTGAATCTGGATCAGGGGGATATGAACTCTATCTGGAGACAAGCATGCCGGTTTTGGATGATTTGAATATCACTCAAAATACGGCTCATGGTACGACTTCTGTTAATGATCATGAAAAAATTGGCTTTATTCAATTCAGGAAAAAGTCAGGGGATGATGGTAGTTGCCTCAATTTGAATATGGTGAACAAACCGCAGGTTCTGGGATTGAGGTCAGGGGAGTTAGCCGGCCATTTTACCTTCAGCAAGATGCTGGACCTGGGGGGCAGTTACACAGGCTGGGATGTTTTAGGACATGAATTTGAAGCTGGTGTAATACCTGCCGTGGCAGATATGAGTGTAATTCAATGGGGTCTTGGATTGGGATTGGGTGACACCCTGCACTATGTTGATGAATGGGGTAAGGATCTAAAATTGATTCTGGTAGCAGGATTGGCCAATTCAGTGTTTCAGGGAAATGTTATCATAGCTGAGAAAAACTTTGATCGATACTACCCATCTATCAGTGGAACTCAAATCTTTTTGGTTGATGCACAGGACCCGCTTCGCGCACAAAAAATACTTGAACTGACTTTAAAAGAATATGGGCTCCAAATTGATAGCTGTAACGACCGTCTGGTAGCTTTCGGTGCCGTAGAGAATACCTATTTATCCATATTCCTCATGTTGGGTGGGTTCGGACTGCTTATTGGAACGGTGGGCATGGGAATCGTGATGTTGCGGAATATTCTGGAGAGACGCTGGGAAATCGCGCTCATGCAGGCCTTGGGATTTACAGCTAGAAAAGTATTTAAAATCATTTACCTCGAGCAGCTAATTACTCTGGTTTTGGGCCTATTCATAGGAGCCATTGCAGCACTAGTATCTATTCTACCCACACTCTCTTCCTCCGATCCAGGTGAAATGCTCCGGTTTGCTCTACTTCTGATCTTGGCAGTGATAATCAATAGTCTCCTCTGGATTGCTCTGGCTGTTAAATTTGCATTTAAATCTGAAATAGCAGGTCCTTTGAGTGATGAGTAAGGAACTGGGATGATTCATCCCCAAAACCAGCTGAGTGGATATTTCGCATAAAAAAATATAGGGATCGCACGTGAAAAAATCATTTATCTCGTTTCAATTGTATTCTTATTGAATAGCTCAGCATGATCTCAGCTATTGAAAAGAGGTGACAGCTATAAACTCGAAAGAAATGTTCAATACCAGTGAATTGATATCCTACTTGGAGGAACGCTCTAGACTGGACATTCAAGGGCTGGCTACCCCACTTAAAACCAGAATCTATTGATGGGAAAATATGGTGTTATTGAGGCGGCTCATTCGGCAGGCCACCATTTTTCAGTTCATATTTTAAGTAAAATAATATCAGTTAGATAAAAATGGACATATGCCTTCTTACAAGCGGGCGGTCGGGGGTTCGAAACGAAGTAAGGCGAGGGAGCAGAGCGACGCTCAGCCAATCCCTCAGCGCCTACCCCAAGCCATTGGCTATTTCGGTCGCGGCTGGCTTTTCTTTTTTTTAAGAAGATCGCAGTAAAGTAAGGGCTAGAGGCTTCCATCCCTGTGTAGTGATCCTCTGACATGTCATGCTGAGCTCGTCGAAGCATCTTGATCCAGGTCGAATATCTACACCATTTATCCACCCACCCAAACAAACTTACCAACTACGACAAATTTAGTAATTCTTGGAAACTGATAGCGTTAGGCAAGCTCCTATCGAGGAGGTTGCCATTTTTAATTCATAGCCTAAACGGTTGGTCGGCAATGGTTTGAGATTAAGTGTTGGAGCACAGGTATGCTATTTATTGACCAGCGATCACCAACATGACTTTTCGAGCAAGCGATATAGCATCTTCATCAATTATTTTTCCCATGGGACTGATTCAAAAATCGAAAAATCGATGAACCCCTTTTAGAGTTTAAGCAGGGC
>JABMOT010000230.1 GCA_013202385.1 Fidelibacterota bacterium | reverse complement strand
AACCACATCGATATCAAGCTCTTTCCAGGGCAGATCAGCAGGATTACGTTCACTCAACATTTTTACTGTATCATTGGCTGTATGGAGTACATCGCCTTCGAGATGGACGGAGCTGTCGCCAAAACCACCCATCACTGTATCATACTTAAGCAGATAGGCCAGCGCTGCTGTATCAAAAAGATCGTTAATTGCTACGACGTTTATATCTTTACGTTTATCTAATATGCGGAAGACGGAGCGCCCGATGCGTCCGAACCCATTAATAGCTACCCTCATGCAGCACCTCCTTCTACCCCAATTTTGCCATAAGCCAGGGCTAAATCCACCAAGCGGCCGGCCTGACCCAGGCTATTATCATACCAACTCAAGGTCTTAACCATACGCTTGGATGATTTCATGGTACCCTTTGTGTCAAATAGCATACTATGGGCGTTACCAATTACATCGCTGGATACAATTGGGTCTTCTGTAATTTCGATGTAATTTGGCATTAAAGCTGCTGCTTTTCGCATTGCATCATTGACTTCCTCAATGGTGGTATCACCTTTTTCAAGCACACAGGTAAGATCTAATAAGGAGCCCATGGGTACTGGCACATTCAGGGCTGAACCCTCAATTTTCCCCTTGAACCTTGGTAAAATTTGTTCCATCCAATAAGGACTGATATTTACGTTGGGAATAATATTTTTTGCTGCAGAGCGGGAACGTCTGAAATCTGAAGCTGCTGTATCACGAAGCGGTTGGTCGCTGGTGTAGGCATGAATCGTGGTCATCATGGCATATTCAACACCAAAAGCTTTATCGATTGTATCAAGCATCAATGCCAGAGCATTGGTGGTTGCTGAAGCGGCAGAAACCAGTTTATCACTGCTCTTTATGGTTTCATCATTGACACCCATGACAACTACGCGATCGATTTGATTCTGAGGCAAAGAACCCAGGATCACGCGCTTCGCACCAGAATCGAGGTGTGCTTGCATGGTCTCTCGTGTTCGAAATTTATGTGTTGAATCTATGACAATATCAACATCAAAAGCATCCCATGGAACATCTTTTGGCTCAACCCCGTGAATCAGACGAGCTTTGTGTTGTCCAACAACAAGATAGTTACCAACTAAGTCGGCTTTAACTGGATCTCTGCCATCAGTTCTTAGCAAATAATGCAAAATATCTGCTCGACCTATATCGCTTATTGCTACCACTTCCAGCTCAGGCTGGTCCAGACTTAATCGGTACACATCTCTACCAATTTCGCCAAAACCCATCAGCCCGATTCTAATTTTACTCATAGAATGTGCCTCCGTTAGGATTCCCTCTTTCCAGGGACCCCTTGTTAAATGTTAGGTAAGTATTCAATTATCAACCCTTGGCTGAATGTATAATAGCTTCATGATCTTCACTGAGAAGATCATCTAAATTGTGGAGCTCTCCATGTAACATATCTGCAATTACAGGACTCATATTGTACTCATAGCGTTGGCCAAAAAGTGTAAGGTCAAGGATGATATAATTTAGGGCAATCGCCACGATGGCAGAGTTTCTGGTCCAGGCAACTTTATTGGTGGGCAACATGTCCACTCCGCCCAGCAAGGCTGAATCGTGGTCTGCAACCAAAAGGATTTTACTACTCCAAACATTCTGAAGTCTTTCGCTATCCAAATTATAGGCAAACACAGTTCCCACATCGATGGGGATGTCGCAGAAGGAAAAAATGACGATGTTCACGTTACGTTTTTCAGCATCCTGCAATTCCTGATGAAGCTTTTTGTATTCATTAAGCCAGAGCGAAAGATAAATGGATTGATTCGCATTTTTTATCATGTGCCTTGCTCGATCAATCATACTGTCATAACCGCGAATGTTCCAGAGATCACCAACTTCAAGATCGCTGTTGACATTATGCAGCGATTCTTTGAGGGTATCTAGATTTGCGACAAAATTATTCTCAAGCACGTCGAATAAATGGTCGGGAGGTAAGGGGATGTATCGCGTCGGGTTGGAATCTACACAACTCACCATGCCGGTGGTCTCAAGACGTTTCAGGATCTCATATATTGCCGAGCGAGGAATACCGGATTTACCGCTAATTTCATATCCTGTGGCAGGATTATGCTTCAGCAAACTAAGATAGGTTTTCGCTTCGTTGGATGTGAATCCGAATGATTTAAGAGCAGGAAGTAGTTTTTCATTCATCAGCGTGTCTCAGTTCTTAGTTACGCTTAATATATTCGCCACAAAAGGCAGGCATAGTATTTTTTAAACAGCTTAAAAATATTT
>JABMOT010000229.1 GCA_013202385.1 Fidelibacterota bacterium | reverse complement strand
TATGGGGCTGTGCTGCATGAGACTTTTTGAGGAACCCCTATTTAGACTTGTTGGATGCTATCCAGGTGGTGGAGTGTAGTGTTTTACAAACAGGTCCCTGGCATCATTCAGATATTGTTGTCTTGTTTCCGTACTATAATTTTGGGGCTCCATGGGTGCCAACACTGAAAGTTTGAGGGTTGTCGCCATTATCCGAGGCCCTTCTTTCCTTTTGGCTTTATAAGCACCATTGATTATGACAGGTACAATCGGGATCCCTGTATCCAGAGATAAAACGAATGCTCCCCTTTTGAATTGCTGCAATTGACCGTCCGGGCTGCGAGTGCCTTCAGCGAATATTACCAGGGAGTGACCTTTATCTTTTAGCATTAGAATTGCAACCTGGTCCATCATTGCCAGAGCCTTCCTGTGGTTTTGCCGATCAACAAAATAGTGCCCGGCAGCCCACATTGCCCAACCGAAAAAAGGCACGTATTTCAGCTGTTTTTTCGCTAGCATCCCATGCTTATTAGGGATGCCCCAATAAACAGAAGGTATATCAAAAGCGGATGTATGATTGCTGATAAAAATGTACTGTTTATTCGTATCGATATTTTCAAGACCTTCAATCTCAACCTTTACTCGGGAAATTTTCAACACCCCCCAACTCCAGGCTCTGCCAATACGATGGGAAAGATACCCAGCTGGATCATACAATTTCCCAAGAATGGTGAACGGAATGCAGAGAGCAGTCCATAGATAGATCATTCCAAGGATGAAATAAGATTGGAGCATTTCTAAGCCAATTTTAATCGGATACCTGCAGATCCCATGTAAGGACCCAGAATTTCTGGAAGGAGGACAGTCCCGTCTGCTTGCTGGCATGTTTCCAAAAGAGCAACCAATAATCGCGGTGTCGCTACACCCGATCCGTTCAAAGTATGGAGGAGTTGAATTTTACCTCCCCCCTGAGGTTTGAACCGAATCGATCCTCGCCGCGCTTGAAAATCTTCAAAATTTGAACAGCTGGAGACTTCAAGCCAGCGCTCCTCTCCCGGAGCCCATAATTCCAAATCATAACATTTTGCTGCTGAAAACGATAAATCACCGGTGACGAGTTCAATAACACGATATTCCAATCCCAATGCCTCAAGAATTTCTTCGGCATCCCGTCTTAAAGCTTCGAGCTCCATATAAGAAGTGTCTGGATGGGTGAATTTTACCAATTCCACTTTATTAAATTGATGAAGCCGCAGGAAACCTCGCGTGTCTTTGCCATAAGAACCTGCCTCCCTCCGAAAACATGAGGAATACGCACAATAACGAATGGGAAGATCCTGCTCAGGAATAATTTCACCCTGATGAATATTGGTAACAGGTACTTCTGCTGTTGGAATCAAATAGAGTTCATCGAGAGGCGCTTTGTACATATCGTCTTCAAATTTAGGCAGCTGACCTGTTGTCGTCATGGCGCGGGCATTGCTCATCACAGGCGGAAGAACTTCCTTGTATCCGTGTTTATCAATGTGAAAATCTAACATGAAATTAATCAATGCACGCTCAAGTCGAGCTCCCTGCCCGGTGTACAATGGGAACCCGGGACCAGCTATTTTTGTTCCTCTCGGAAAATCAAAGAGTTCCAGCGCTTCACCAATCTCAAGGTGGGTCTGTAACTTAAAGCCAGGTTCATATCGCTTGCCCCATGTTTTCACAACTGGATTTTCGGAGGCATCTGCACCTACAGGTGCTGACATATGTGGTGTATTGGGTATTTCCAGGAGTAGCTGATCCAGTTCATTTTCGATCAGCCTCTGCTTGTCATCTAAAATTTTAATTCTTTGGCCAATATCACGTGTCTGTGATATCAAGTCTTCAGCATCTTCCTTATTCTTTTTCCGCTTGGCAACCTCCTGGGAAAGGAGATTCCTTTCATGTTTTAGATCTTCCACCTCTAAAATCACATCACGCCGTTTCTGATCTAATTCCAGGATGATGTCAAAATCTATGTTTACATTCTTATTCAGAATGCCCTGACGTACCTGTTCAGTATTTTCTCGAATCTTTTGAAGATCTAACATTTACCTTGCCCTAACTTGTAAGTACTCAACCTTGGCTAAATCTCGGATTTTATCGTGTTAACAGCTGACCGTAGACCATGCTCGCATTAAACTGTTCTCTATCCAAAATTCTACTTTCTACTTTCTACTTTCTACTTTCTACTTTCTACTTTCTACTTTCTACTTTCTACTTTGTAC
>JABMOT010000228.1 GCA_013202385.1 Fidelibacterota bacterium | reverse complement strand
GTTCACAACAATGCTTCCAGTTGATCCACAAGGGTCTCAATATATTTCAAACTCTTTCTCCAGAACTCAGGATGATTGATATCTGCACCGACGATGGCAGTAATCTCTCCAGGACTTGCTGAACTTCCCAGAGATAGAAACTGCTTATATTTTGGCTTGAATGACTGGCCTTCCTCCAGATATTGTTGATAAAGGGCGAAGACCAGCAGGTTGCCAAAATTGTAGGCATAAACATAAAAAGGAACATTAAAGATGTGGGGAATAGAGGACCATTCCCAGGCATACTCAGGAGTGAAGGCGACACTATCGCCAAACATCTTCTTGAGTTCCTGTTCATAAATATTACAGAGATCTTGTGGGCTTTGAAGTGACCCATTAATAGCGGCATGGGAGGCAATCTCGAAACTACTGAACATGTTTTGTCTATGCGAGCTGGCGAAAATGTCTTCCAATTTTCCCGTGAGCATTGACTTTTTCACCTCAACATCAGTTTCCTTTTTAAGCAGGGAATCGGTGAGGACCATTTCTGAAAAAATTGAGGCGGTTTCTGCCAGGGGTAAAATGGAGTGATAATTAATTAGCTTTTGATCGCAGGCCAGTATGGCATGGATGGCATGTCCGAGTTCGTGAGCCATGGTTGAAACATCGCGAACCTTGCCGGTATAATTCAAGAAAACATACGGTTTAAGGTCAGGAGTTGAGCTGGCGCAAAAGGCTCCGCCACGTTTTGCGGGTTCAACCGGAGCATCTATCCGGTTTTCCTCAAACATGGACCTGGCCAGGTCGTAAAACTCCCCATCAAAAGACTTAAAGCCTTCCAGGACAAGCTTTTTAGCCTCGTCAAAAGAATAGGCTTTGGAGGCTTGTGGTAGGGGGGCATAGATATCGGCCAGAGTCATCTCTTTAAGGTCTAGCATTTTGGCTTTGAGCTTATAATATCGATTCACCAGCGAATAAGATTCTGTGGTTACATCATTCAGGGCCTGTATTGCCTCATCGCTCAAATCATTTGCAGTGTTCATGGTACTGATGGGGTTTTTATAACCACGCAGGCCAATCTCAACCCCAAAATCTTTGACGAGGGAATTGTAAAGATGATTGATCACCAGAGCGTTTTCCTCATAGCGCGAGAAAAACAATTTCATGGCCCGCTGGCGCACATCGGCGTCGGGATGTTGTCTGAGAGCACGAAGTTGGCCGCCATTAAGGGTTTGGATTTCCCCGTCTATCTCGAACTTAAAAGAAAAAGAAGCCGTGAGCTCATTGTACAATTTTTGATGAGCGTTGCTCCCGTTCAAATCTTTCAAATTGATGATCTGTTCTTCCTTTTCACTAAGATTGTAACGGGCATTTTTGCGCTGTTTGGCAAGTTTATAGCTAAAAGGAGCAAGAGCTTCAGCACCTTCAAATTTAGAGAAAGCCTCGTCTGACAAGGCGCCTAATTCAAGCGTGAAAAAGACCAGCAGGTTAGCTGTGGTTGATGAAGACGTTTCAATCTTTGCCAGCAGGGCTTTTATTTTATCATCTGCAGTATTCACAGCATACTCAAGGTTAATGAATTGGCTCAGACGATAGAGGGGCGAACTGATGGATTCAAGGGCTTCATATGCTCCTGCCAGCGCTTCTGGACTTAATCCTGCCAGCTGCCCTTTATATTTTGCCACGAAACGCTCGGCCGCTAGCCGACCTTCTTCGAGTACGTCATTGATCTTTGGATCGTCTAACCCAGAAAAAAGTTCGGATAAATCCCAGCGAACCTTTTCTGCCCCTGTTGTCTGTGTGTTCATGTCTTGCTCCAAATCAGATATTAATAAATGTTTTCAGGCAAGAAGCTAAGCGATGTCGCGTGAGATTTTAAGAAAAAGTGGTCTACATGACAAAACGCTGAACGCAGGGTCTCTTTTCTGTAGAAAAAGAAAAAAGTTGCACCCCATAGTGCTGGAGAGAAATTAAGGAGTCATTGAAAAACCGAACAAAGGAATAAAGCATGCCACGCAATTTAGATAAACTCAAAGTAATCGGTGACCGGGTTCTCATCTATCCGGACTCTGGGCAGGACAGAACTTCTTCCGGGCTTTATCTACCCCCAACCGTTATTGAAAAAGAGTTGGTTCAGGGGGGTTATGTTGTAGCAGTAGGTCCGGGAACACCACTGGCCAACACTGAAGCTGATGATGACGCCTGGCAGCAATCCGAGTCTAGCAAAATTAAGTACATACCCCTGGAGATCGAAGTCGGTGACTATGCGTTGTATCTGAAAAAATTTGCTATCGATATTAAATATCAGAACGAAAAGTATATAATCGTTCCCATGTCGGGCATTCTGGTCGTTGAGCGAGACGATGAAAGTCTCGATTTAACCAAAATTTTAAAATAGAAAAACAGGCAGAGACGAATGGCCAACAATCCGATCAACAAAAACGAACTCTTCACCCTACTGGTTACCCAGTTGAGCTCTGGCGCATGGTCACAGCTTGGAAAAACACCGAACCCGCTTACTGGAAAATCCGAACAGAATCTTGAGGCTGCAAGTATAACAATTGATATTTTGGAGACACTTCTCTTTAAGACGGCGGGTAACCTGAACAGAACTGAAGACAAGGTTCTTTCCGATTCAGTCAGAGAATTAAAGCTCAGTTTAATTCAGGAGCAACAAGGACGCTAAATAGAGAGCTTACTTTTTTGAGAGCTCAGAGCCATAAATGTCTATGAGTTCTGCCTTGCTGTAATAATGGCGAAGAATTTCATCGAATCGGATTCCATGGGCTGCTTGAACAATTGCACCCGATTGACACATCCCAACACCATGACCCCAGCCAGCACCAGCGATAACAATCGAGTCCCTTCTTTTTTTTAGGTAAAAGGCAGCACTGCGCAACGAAGGCTTAAATAATTGTCGCAAAGCGAGCTCGCCCTCTACGGTGAACGAGCCATGTTCAAAAACAAAAAGAGCCTTTATGATACGACCGGAGGCACCACGCTTTAACGCCTTGAATTTTTTAAAGGAACCAAGATCTCTATCATCAGATAACATCGTAGTTAACTCGTCCGTTGTGAATTCACGGGTCCAGCGGAAATTTCTTTTGCTCCAACTGGGCAATGACGACTCCAGGTCGGGATTGCAATACACCGCAGGCGAGGATTTAATCCAACGTCGAGCTTTCCAGTTTCGAGTCAATTTTGGTCCAGCCTTGCGGGCATTATCGGGGAGGGCAGTTAAATAAGTCTCCGGGTTGGGCCGACCAGGCCAGACATTCTCAATAAGCTCTGTATGTCCCCCACAATTCGAGGCGTAATAAGCATTGATGGGTTGACCATTTTCACTGAGAATAAGACCCCTGGTTTCCTCTATGGCAAGATCAGAGGCAGCAGTTCTTCTAAGGTTGCCGCTAAAAACCTGACACTCAACATCGGCTGTCAAATCGTAATATTTACCACTATAGAGCTTTGAGGTTAGGGCGATGATAGCTTCCGATCGCGCGGCCACGGCTTGAGCCTTGAGGGCTTCAAGCGGTGATTCGCCACCAATTTCATAAGGTACGACGCCCTTTAGATATGCCTCCAGGGCCAGGGAAATGGTCACAATCATTTCACGATTGGAGTCGATGTATATATGAACAACACCTTCATAGACTCGGTTCTCCGTCCCAGCCCACCACCAGCCCTGCCCATAAGGGACATTACGGATCATGACCGAGCAAGTGTCATTTAGGGGATAAAGAGAACAGGAAGCGGAGCTCTGTAATAACACGCCACTGGAATCATTGATCATGAGTTCCCCAGCGAGGTTGATGAGTTCCAGGGCAGGATAATTAAGCAGCGTGGTGTCAGCAAAAGAGGTCCCCTGGAGCGACCATTCTCCAGAAAGAGATAAATTCAAGCTATCAAGAGTATTTATAATGCGAACGCGGACGACAGGCTCCTGAGTGAACATAGCTTGACCACTGACCGCACTTATTCCCAGCCCCAAAAAGATGAGCGTATAGATTCGTTTAAGCTGCATTTTTTTCATTAAGCGGTTTTTCATAAACTCGAACTGAGACAGAAGGGTAAAAACGATCTTTATTTAGCCGGTAGTGATTCAGCGAAACGAAGACCTGAAACTACCCATTCTTTTAACTGACCATCCTCTTCAAGTCCTGCAGGACTCACGAGAATCCAGCCTTTCATGCTCCGCTCCGTAAGATCAAAAGGCAGTGTCTCGGGCAGTTCCATTGAGGCGTCGTATGCATCAGGACCAACGCGGACCATGAGATGATCTTTGTGAATACCAAAAGCCATGTTGCCATTTAGCAAGTAGGCCAATCCTCCAAACATCTTTTTCTGCGATATGGCCGGGTTTTGTGGGAGCATATCCTGACAGCGAGCGGCTAAACCGAGATCATAGCCCATACCTATAAACACTCATCTAACTTTTCTTTGATCCGTTCAGCGCTCACCGGTTTTACAAAATATCCCATTGGGTTCAGAGCGTTGATTTTGGCTATCACCTCATCGTCGTGATAGCCGGTGAGAAAAAGAATTTTGGTGTCGATTGTTGCCATAATCAACGCTGCTGTTTCAATGCCATTCATTTTCCCCGGAAGATTTACATCCATGAGAACGACATCAGGTTTTTCCTGCTCAGCAATTCTCAGTGCCGTGTCTCCTCTGGTGGCGAGCGGGCAGACATACAAGCCGAGTTCCTCCAAGCCCATTTTCAAGGACGAGGCAGTGATAACCTCATCTTCGACCAGTAGGACCCTTTTTGCTTTTACCATGGTCTTTCCTCTCAGTTTATTTTCTCCCCGAAAGATATTCCCGGAGACGCCTCATGCCCTCATCTATCTTTTCAACATCCAGGGCGTATGAAAAGCGAACGCTTCCAGGCGCCCCAAACCAATCCCCGAGATAAGTAATGACTTTATGCTTAGTATACATATCCCAAACAAAATCCCGGGGCCGGTCAATTTTTGGAAGCATGTAAAATGCGCCTTCTGGTTTCCAAACATCGAGCCCCAGCTCAAAAAGCCCCTGATATAGAAGATCTCGCCTCTGCTCCCAGATCTTTAATTGTCCCGCAATAAACTGTCGAGGCACTTTTGTTGCCTCAAGCGCCATTTCCTGGCCCAAGATGTTTGTATTCATGGAAGAATGTGTTTTCATGGCAATCACTCGCTCCACAAAAGTCTTATCCCGGGACCATAAATAGCCAATCCTGAAGCCACACATGGCATAGGTTTTAGAGAAGGAGTTAATGGTCACAACATGGGGACCACTGAGGAGATAATTATCACGAACATAAATCAATTCTTTGTAGACTTCATCTGACAGGACATAAATACCAAGCTTCGCCGTTATCTTTTCGATTTCTTTTAGCGTTTCCACAGATTCGACTCGACCCGTAGGATTAGAGGGTGAGTTTATCAAAACGGCACAACATTGCTTAGCCTTGTCCCTGAAATCATCAAGATCAATGCGACCCCGGGTGGTTTGTAAATAGACTGGTTCTAATCCTGAGAATTGAATAAGATGGGGATAAGAGTAATAATATGGTTGGGCGAGCAGGACCTTTTTGGGAAGCTTCGTATTCAATGAGGCAAGAACGCGTAAAGATAAATCAAGCGCTTCTGATGCACCGTTTGTCACGACAAAATCATCCTTGCCAGAGCCGGGATATTGTTTTGCCAGGGCCACTCTCAATGTCGTCAAGCCTTGAATCAACCCATATTTAAAATCTCGATATTCTGGTAGAATCTGGTATACAGCATCTGGGGGAGGTAAATCTGGCTGCCCCGAACCAAAGGAGATGAGTCCTTTTTTAGCCACCCCAATAAAAGAAGCAGGAGATAAATCGCGTTTGTTCACCATGTGGCGTCACCTCTTCATGAAGGCTATCAATTATAAAGGGGTTAATCCCACCTTCGATTTAATCAAGTTTGAGATCTGGAATCTGGATTATATACTCAACACCATTCGATGTATTCTGGATCAATTCACCAAAAAGCTGGAGCTGAACAATATCCTGAATGATACGCATACCCAGCGTTTTTGATTTGTCAAGATCGAAGCCTTTTTTTAGGCCTACCCCATTGTCCTTTATGCTGAGTAACAGTCCATTTTCTCCCTGTACCTTCGCAGAAATTTCAATTTGACCGTCCCGGTCTCCAGGAAAGGCATATTTAAGTGAGTTTGTGACAACCTCATTAATGACCAGGCCCAGGGGAACCGCAATCTGAATATTAATTGGGACAGACACTGCGGAGATAAGAACATCAATATCACTTTTGGAGGTTTTGTATGCGGCAACAAGTCGGGTTACAAGCTTATCTAAATAATCGCTTAGTATTATTTCGGCCAGGTTTTTTGATCGGTATAAAAGATCATGAACCATACTCATACTATAGATGCGATTGGTCATTTCGCCGAGCACACCACGGGTTTGAACATTCTTTGTCTTCAGGCTATACATTTCAAGCAAACCAACAACGACCTGCATATTGTTTTTCGTGCGGTGATAAACCTCTTTTAAGAGAACTTCTTTTTCCTTGAGCAGCGTCTCCAACTCCTGTTCGCGTTCCTTTAACGAAGCCGTTTGCGCCAGCAGCAGTTCATCGGTTTGTGCCCGCACCAGAGCGCCACCCAGCTGGTTGGCGAAAATTTTTAGCTTTGGCAGGTCGGCTTCAGTGAACTTTCCGGCTGTGTAACTCTGGAGGCTGAAAAGACCGATCTGAACACCCTCAAAAAAAACAGGCACAAAGACCAGGCACTTGCTCAGGCGGGAAACGTCTCCATAAGTGTCCAGGCCAAAAGTGTCTGTCTCTGACCTTCGGTTGAGCAGGACAGGCGCGGGAATGACAAAGACAGATTCGTGATCCAGTAAGTCAAGCGATGTGGTTCCGAGATTGACCTCGACAGGTCGATTTTCATGTATATACGTATCTTGCCCATACAGCCCTATAGCCACACTTTGTTCAAGGCTGATTTTGTATAATGCAAAGGCATCATAATCAAATAAATCATATAATATGGTCGCGGCTATCTCGCCGACCTGGCGGGGATCGAGAGAAACAGTGAGCTGGCGTGCGAGTCGACCCAGGGAAGCCCTGAAGACCTCGTTTTCTTTTCTCTCGCTAACATCTCGTGCAAAAAACAGGATGCATTGTTTGCCTTTTAGCTCCATTGTCCCCACACGCAATTCTACGGGGAACGTGCTGCCGTCCTTCCGAAAATGATGGGTCTCAAGTGTAAGAGAGGCACCGGATTTGATGAGTTCGCTGAGCCGTTTTTTTGGAAAAGTCTTGTTGAACTCAGGGCAAAAAGTTTGCAGCCGAAGCGCCAAGAGTTCAGACTCGTTGTAACCCAAAGAAGCCGTCGCGTGCTGGTTGAAGGCCAGGATTTGACCCTGGATAGATGCCACAAAAAGAGCATCCCCGGAATTTTCAATCATGCTGCGGTATTTCAATTCACTTTCTTGAAGCTCAGCCTGTTTGGCAGCAAGCTCCTCGTCTTTTTTAGCTCGAACCAAAGCGCTGCCGATTTGATCAGCAAAAGTTTGGACATTTGGAATGTCTTTTTCTGAGTATTTATTGTCCGTATAACTCTGCACGGTGAGCACGCCGATATGCTTGTCACCCCAGAGAATTGGTGCAAACAGAAGTGAATGACTAAGTCGCTTAGATCCAAAAGGTCGCTGGTTAGAAACCGTCAACAATTCATCTGGCGTGCGGTTTCGAACATGGGCAACTGAATTTAATGCGAAAAAGTCAGGACGAACGTTCTGGAAAGGAGTGTCTCGTGGAGGCATGGGACGGGGCCTATTTTCACCTTGAAATGTGTCCTCGCTATAAACACCAATAATCTGACTGACGTTTGTGTCAAAAAATTCAATGGTAAAGGCATCGCTATCAAAAAATGAATGCAAAGAAAGTGCCGCTAACTCACCCACACTATACAAGTTAGTGGATTCATTAAGGTCATGAGCCAGCTTTCGGAGCGCGCGCTCCCGTGTCTCCGCCAGTTTTCGCTCAGTAATATCACGAGCAAAAATCAGGAGTGAGGGCTGGCCATCGATTTCTGTGATACCGACCTGGAGCTCCACAGGAAACCAGCCTCCATCTTGACGATGATGTTCAGATTCAATGGTTAAGGCTTCAGCGCCATTTTTGAGAGAAGTCAAAGCATCGCCCCTTAGCTTGCGGAAAAAAAGCAGGTCGATGGTTTTCAGATTCATTTGAAATAACTCAACATCAGTATAACCCAGGGTTCTGCAAGCATGTTCATTCACAGTCAGAATTTGCCCGCCAAAAGTCGTTACAAAAACAGCATCACCGGCGTTCTCGATAATGGATCGATATTTTCTCTCTTCTTTTTCAAGCGCTTTTTGATGTTCCAGGAGTTGGGCATCTTTTTGGGTTCGCATGAGTGCACCGGCGATCTGGTCGGCAAAAGTTTGGAGCAGGGGGATGTCTTGATCGCTGTATTTATTTATAACATAGCTCTGAACTGAAAGCATTCCGACGACCTGCTTTTCCCAGCGAACAGGCGCGTAGAGCAAAGAGCGGCTTGGACGATTATCACCAAACTTGATTGTTCTCAGATCATCAAAAGTGAAATCCGTTCGATTGTCACAATGTGCTCGCTTGACGGCGGTAAGCCAATCATCCGGCATTCTCGAAAAGGGAATATCACCAGCACGGACCTCTTTCGGTTTATCCCTTCCAAGGAAGGTGTCTTCGGTATAAACACTAAGGACGAGACTTCTTTCATAATCATACAGCTCAACAGAAATTGCATCGCTATTAAAAACTTCACGTAAGGTTTTTGCTGCAATTTTTCCGGCTGAATACATACTTACAGATTCATTTAGCGCGTGAGCAAGATTTTGCAGGGACTGTTCACGCAACGTTGCCAGGTTACGTTCTGTAACATCTCGAGCAAAACAGAGCAGGCTGGGCTGTTTATCAATTTCTGTGATTCCAACGCGGATCTCAACGGGAAAGGCGCTTTTGTCTTTACGAAGATGTTCGGACTGGAGGGTTAGTGATCCACTTTGGTTCTTGAGTGAAGAGAGGTTTTTTTTACTTAGCTGTTTGAAAAAGCGCGAGTCTATTTCCGTGATGTTCATTTGCAGGAGTTCTGCCGCTGTATAACCCGAAGTGACACAGGCGTTTTCATTCACAGTCTGGATCTCACCTTTCAAAGAGGTCACAAAGACAGCGTCTCCAGCGTTCTCGATAATGGATCGATATTTTTGCTCTTCCTTTTCGAGCTCTTTTTGGTTTTCCAAGAGTTGAGCATCTCGTTGAGCCCTGATGAGAGCAACTCCTATTTGATCGGCAAATGACTGTAACAGGGGCAGGTCTGAGTCCTGATATTTGTTCCTCGTATAACTCTGAACCGATACAACACCCACGGCAACGCCTTCACTCCGAAGGGGTACATACAAGAGAGAGTTGCTCATACGAGAATCGCCAAAAGGAATCGTCCTTTCCAACCCGGGTTGTTCTTTCGACTGTCGATTGATGCATACCGCTTTAAATCTGGAATCAACCTGGGGAGCTTTTGCAAAAGGAATGTCATTAAGGGGTACTTCTTTAGGGCTAGAAGAACCTGCAAAAGTATCCTCGTTGTAGATGCCAATAACCACTTCCTTCTCATAATCATAAATTTCCATGGAGATAGCATCACTATCAAAAACCGAACGCAAGCTTTGAGCTGAGACCACACCGATGGTCTTTAAACCAATTGCATTAGTCAGTGAGAAGGCAAGATCCTGAAGCGCTTTTTGCCTCGATTCAGCATTACGCTGACTTGTGACGTCTTGGAGCGAAGTTAGAAAGGCCTTGGTCTTTCCCTTGCTGTCCAGGTGAGGGATATAGTGAACATCGAGAATGTGTTTTTGGTCTTTTCTATCAAGCACTTCCCGGGAATAAAACTGCTCTTCACCTGTTGAGATTTTGGAGAGAAAGGGTCGAATAAAACGGTAAGTCTCGGCAGGTAAAATCTGTTTTATTGATTTCCCGATAATGGTTGACTTATTTTTCCCATACCAGTCAGCATAGGCCTTATTTACATACAGATAATTTTCGTTAACATCAGCATACGAAAAGAGTCCGGGAATGGTATCAACGATCAACTCTAACAGCTCTTTATTGTCAGCCAGTTCTTTTCTGGCGGCTTCTCTCTCGGTTATATCCTCTGCCTGAGCCAGAAATGCCAAAGCCGCGCCATTCTCTCCCATAACCGGAATCAAGGAGATCCAGACATCAGTTTGAATCCCGCTCCGGGACACAGAATGGTGGGGAAAAGAACAAACCTCCCCTTTAAGGAGTTGCGGAACAAACTTTTTCATCAGTGTGAATTCAGCGTGGTTAGCGATGTCTTTGACATGCAGACCGACAAGTTCCTCCTTTGTCTTTCCCAGCCATTCTGAGGCAGCCTGATTCAGATACAGAAATTTAAAATTCAGATCAATGAGGATCAGGAAGCTGGTTAAATGTTGAGTAATCAATTCGAGTTGTTGGCGACTTTCCTCCAGCTGTTTGCGTGCCATCACCCGATCATGAATATCATTAAAGGATATCAGGATCAGTGATTTACCGCCCTGGTGAACGGGAAAGCCACGGGCTTCTACCCAGCGTTCCTGTCCTGAAAGGGTCAAAAACTTCTGCTCCCGCAGCGGACCCGCAGAATCACTTCTAAGAATTTCAGCGACGCCTTCTCGAGAGATGTCAACGTAGTCCTTATGGACAAAGCGAAACAATTCTTGACCGATGAGGTCCTGGAGGTTTTTAGCGCCGGAAAAATCCAGCGCTGCCTGGTTTGCATCAACGAGAATGCCATTATCATGGAGAACCATTGCTGTCGGGGAATAGTTAAAGGCTCTCCGATAGCGCTCTTCAGTCATAGACAACTCATCCCGGGTAAGGAGTTCGTCAGTGATGTCTCGAAAGAAAACCATAATTGCTTCTTGGCCCACAAAGCTGATGGGTGACCCCATTGATTCTACCTGACGGACCTCGCCATTCGCGCGTAGAAACATCCCTCTGGAAAGAGGTTGAGGTTGACGGGTGGCTGCAATTAATTCAGACGCCTTGTTTGCACCTTCAAGGGAGTCCGGATGAATCAGAGTTGTGAGGTCAAGGCCGATATAATCTTCAAGTTTTTTTATGCCTGCAAACTCCAGGGCTGCCGGATTTGCATAAACGAGGGCATGGTTCACGTGAACCACGATGGGTGTCGGGGTTGCTTCGATCAGGTTACGATAATTTTCCTCACTTGAGCGTAAGAGATCCAGCGCTTGTTTTTGAATGGTAATATCCCGAAAAGATGTCATAATGACCACTTGACCATCATGTTTTATTGGAACGGCCATAACCTCTACATCTCTAAAGGTTCCATCAGAAATGATAAATTTCTGGTGCATAAGCTCATTAGCTTGTTTGGAAGAAAACAGCTGTCGAAGTCGTTTTCGCGAGTCTTTAAGAGAATCAGGGTGGAGAAATGCAGAGACGGGGGTGCCGATATAAGTGTCGGGGTCATCTGTTTTAAAAAAAGCAACAGCAGCCTGATTTGCCGCCAAAACAACTTCCCCATCATGAACAACAATTGGGTCAGGCGAATAGGTAAAAAGCATTTGATAACGATCTTCAGCTGCTTTTAGGTCAGTATAGTCAATAATGGCGCCTACAAAACCGGAGATCTCACCGTGGGCATTCATATAGCGAGCCTTCCGCTCAATGACCTGACGTTTTTCTCCCGCGGCATTTCTTAATTCTAAAGAAAGGGACTGTCCTTTATTTTTTTTCATAAAAAGAGAATCTTGTTGAGAATACTGCTTCGCCGCTGCAGCAGGCCAACAATCCGTTGCTGTTTTGCCAAGCATTTCTGCTCTTGTTTTGCCAAAGAATTTCAGGAAGGCATCGTTGAGCATGGTGTAGTGACCGGTCTTGTCCTTGGCGTATAATGGGGTGGGGACGGCGTCTAGAAGGGCAGAGATTTGATTCTTTTGGCCAAGTAGCATGTCGTTTGTGGCTATTCTGTCAGACAAATCACGAAGAATGCTGACAAATGAGCCATCGGACAGTTTTTTTGAATTCATCTCGACAGGAAGTGTGGTGCCGTCTTTACGATGCAGTAGTCTTTCAGTAATAATGTTCAAGCCACCCTCGAGGAGATCAAACCGTAACGGCTTTTCAATGAGCGCAGCCGGGTCAAACAGGGTAGCGATATGGGTTGACAATAATTCCTGATTTGAATATCCAGACAGTCGGGTTGCGGCATCGTTAGCCTGGACAATTAATCCAGCAGCACTGCCTTTCAGGATGACATCACCTGCCTGATCTACAAGCTCGCGATAACTTTTTTCGCTGACGGCCAGAAGATCCTCTTTTTCCACCAGCTCATCATGAAGGCGGGCATGATAGAGGGCGAGAGCCAGACGTGATGAAAGCAATACCATAAGGTTCTGAGTAACGACATTAAAGCCGTCTTCATTAAGCGAGGCTGCATTTAAAGAACCGACGGGAACGTCTCCTACAATCAAAGGAACGGTGAAATATGATTTAAAGCCAGAAGTAAGAAGCTTTTTCTCCAGGACGGATAGAGCTTTTTTTTGTGAGAGAGTGGGGTAGTAGGTAGGTTTTTTACCTGAGAGATGATGTGTTGAAATGTCTTTGCCCACGACAAGATGCTTGCCCTGGTGGAGCTTCGATATTGAGGTATCATGGGTATAAATATTAAGAATTGACCTATCACCGTTGAACAGGAGTATTGTGGCTCGATCGATGTCAAGGTGGGTATCGAAAAAAGAAAGTGTTTGTACTGTAACATTTTCAAGAGAGGGCCATGAAACGGCTTTATCAAATTCAAGAAGTAATTCAACAGGTTCTAGGGTGGTTGACATAAATAACCTTCATTCTATATTTAGCAGGTTAAATTTCGAGTCAAAGGTGATTCAAAGCAATGCATAAAGCTATCTTTGTTATCGGCAGAATCGCCCTGCACTTAAGACTTGAAACTGTTTCTGATAGAACTTTGGGAGAGTGAATAATGTTAAAAGACGTGATGAAGACATTGATTGCCATGGTTATTTATGCTGGCGCTGTTGCTGGGCAGGAAATTCCTGAGAGGACCTGGGAAAATTCAATTGTTGGAAGTGTGAACATGACCCAAACAGGGTTTGATAACTGGGCGGCCGGAGGAGAAAATGCATTTGCCTGGCAGGTGAATGTGAATTTCAAATTCGTCCAGTTGCTTGAAAAGACCACATGGTCGAATTCAGGAAAAATTGTTTACGGTGCAACCAAAATCGGTAATGCTGATCTGCAGAAGTCGGTTGACGAAATTAAAATGGAGAGTGTTCTGATCTACAAGGGGGGATCGAGCATAAACCCTTTTATCGCTTTTACTGGAGAAACCCAGCTTGCAGCGGGTTACAACTATGGGACAGATCCAGCGCTGCCAATATCAGCGTTTATGGACCCAGGCTACTTTAGAGAGAGTCTTGGTGCTGGAATGGAGCTTCGCAAGGACTTGACCACCAGGTTGGGCTTGTCATTCAAGCAGACAGTTACTACCGATTATCCCGTGCCCTACGCGGATGATATCGAAACCTTGGAAATTGAGACCCTGCGTAGTGAGATTGGGATTGAATCCGTAACTGATATGTTGATAAATATTTCAGAGACCTCAAACTATGTTTCGAAATTAGAGCTGTTTTCGGCATTTAGAACTTTAGATGAAATTGATGTAGGCTGGGATAACACGTTAACAGTTAAGGTTTCGGAATACATAAACATGAATGTAAACCTTAAGCTGGTTTATGATAAAGATGTTTCACCAAAAAGGCAGCTTAAACAATCCATGGCGCTGGGCTTAAATTACACCTTTTTATAGAACGCCATATCCTGCTGAGATTTATCTCAGCAAGAAAAGATTTTTGTTTGTTTTTTGAATTGTGCTGCTTAAAATAGCATCGTCGGAACGCACACCTTCTTCACACAAACCACAAGAAGATAACTCGAGAGATGTAGCTACAACAGTTGTGTTGTTGTTTGGATTATATTCTGCGATCACGCAGGTATAGTGTGATTCGACAAACTGTAAACTTCAGAAAACATCTGGAGTAGATATCAAAAAGCGAACGGGTAAATGTTTTATCTGTAAGATAAAACACACCCAAAAAGAAAGGAACGATTATGAATCGTTTAAGAAGTATCCTTTTAAG
>JABMOT010000227.1 GCA_013202385.1 Fidelibacterota bacterium | reverse complement strand
TGGTAGAGCAGTTGACTTTTAATCAATTGGTCGCAGGTTCGATCCCTGCCGCGGTCACACTTCTAGAGTCCTTTGTAGCCAACAGCTACAGAGGATTTGTTCTTTTAGAGCCTACCCACACCCAAATCAAGATATACTGTAAATATACCGTTGGGTCTAAAATAGGGGTATCTTGGTGTTGCGGGGATTGGGTAGGATACCATATCAAGGACGTCTTGCCTGAAGATCAATGAAACCGTTTATGCAGGCATAAGAGCTGGAAATGTGGAGGTTCCAGCGAGCGCTTTTTGCGAGCGAGGTTGAACGCCTTGTTAGATTAATTTCGTTATTTCCTGCGCCAATTCAAAATCTCGCTTGGATATTCCATCTACTTCATGAGTAGTTAAATATATTTTTACCTTATTATATACATTTGACCATTCAGGATGGTGGTTCGCTCTTTCTGCAATTATTGCCACTTGTGCCATAAAACCAAATGCAGAAACAAAGTTTGGAAACTTAAACTCTATGTATAGCTTTCCATCCTTAATTTCCCATGAATTATCTGACTCATTGTTTAGTGCTTTCAATGAAATGTCAATTATATCTTGACTTAATCGTTCTTTCATATCGCCTCTCTAATTTTAAATTTTACTTCGCTATATAAAAAATGTATTCATACATAGCACCATCATCTACACCGAATATATATTTTACAGAAAAGAATTTACACTACCGATACAATCGTATATTGTGATTTAGGATTGAAAGGCATGTCCGATCCCCTGTTATTAGTAGTTATACTCTATTTCTATGATTTCTAAGAATGTGCCAGTCATAACGACTGTTCAATCCTGATTCACTATCCTTTAAAGGGATGTTCAGTTATCTATGCGTTATATACATCCCCTATATAGGGCAAACCGCAGGGTATTCCAATAGACCCACAGGTTCAATTAGGGTCTATGAAGGGTCTAACATGATAGTGGTACTAAAATTGGACAAACAATTCACTGTTGTTGCAAGACCAAAAGCGAAATAATGGCGACTGCAGGTCTTCAGAAAAATTGGGACACATTTAGCTAAAAGGGAAGAGACACGTTCAGGTTATTACAAGCACTTTTTTTAATCAATTGGTTACGTCTACGCATTTTATGCTTCGCCGCACAGGCTCCGGTTCGATCCCTGCCGCGGTCACAACCTTGAAATCCTTGTTTCTCAACATCCTGTTGGGTGAGCTGGATTTTTTCTTTTAGTGAACAATATATTCAAGCTTGTTATTCGTGGTCATAGATGGCCACATTTAAGTAATACCAGCGGTCTGACTGCCTTGCAAGTGGCTTCGGTCAGCTGTCTCGCGATGTCAGATATTTCGTACGATTTACGATACCAGAATATGCCAAATCTAAATTTTTTGCCAGAAACTTTTTGTTATAATTGTTCTTTTTGTAATGATAGGCCAGCATATCTTTTTCGAAACGTTCATTGATATCTACCCAGTTTTTTTCACGATGCAGCCGACAGTATTGTTGTAATCCCTCTACATAATTTTCACTGGGTATCTCAACATCACTGCGTCGAAAATTTGGAAAAGTTATGCCTCTGCTGCGTAGGCGCTCAGTAGCAGAATAGAATGAAGAAGCAGGAAATTCGAGCGCATCGAGGGTTTTGTTACCCACACCCGTATTCATATAATGATAGAGAAAAAGGTTGTAGTGGAAAAGATCTTTGATCTTTACCCAGGTGAAATCTAAGGAGAAGGCAAAAAGATCTTCGTTAGTCGTTTCGCTGGAATCACCTGGGAAATGCTCTTCAAGAAAATTCACATATTCATTGATAGTCCGCTCTCCCCTTGAGTTGATGGGGATGCCGCGCTTTGCCAAAGCTATGACTGATCCATAGGCCTGTTGGTAATAAAAAAAGGCTCTGGTAATATCAGATAGGTTGCGGTGATGCAGATCCCCTAAAATGAGACCAGCGTCGGCAAGCTCTGAATCCATCGAGAAGCGTTGACACACCTCCATGCAGGTCCTGGCAGCATCAAGAGCTTCATCAATCTTACCCAACTCCTTGTACAATTCAGCAATTCTCAATAGAATCCTGGCATGAAAATGGTTGCTTGAAACCGAATTCAACAACGATTGGAAATAGCGCAGTGCCTCTGTCTGTCTCTTCTGGCTTACCAGAAAACAGCCCTTAGTATAATCGATATTCCACTGCACGTTTTGATATCCGGCTTTGACAGCAATTTCATGAGCCAGATCCAGATGCTCAACCGCTTCACTGACATTGTCTTCTGTTACAAGGAACAAAGCGAGCTCATAATGGGCTTGAGATTCCATCACTGTCATTTCATATTTATTGAAATATGCTATGGATTGAAGCCATTTTTTCCGGGAAGACTCTTGGTGGGAACTGCTCTCCATCACCAGAATCTGGTAGGCGATCATTTGCTTTAACTTGTTTTGGGATGCATTCCCCTGGGCAAGTTTCAAATGCATTGCCGCGCCACTTAAATCACCGATACGCATCAGAAATATTGAGTACTCATAGTAAAAATAGGCCAGGGCACTCTCCTGCTGACTCCCTTTGTTGAGAATGTTAATTTTCACAAGAACTTGACTGAAAAGCTCCTGGGCGAACAAGTCGTTTCCTTCAAGGCTGGCAATCTTGGCATAGGTAATTTTTTGCAAGGCTTCCAACAAGCGATTGCGGCGAGCAGACATCTTTTTTTCATCCAGCATCAAAGCAATTTTTTCTTTACTGAGAAAGCCGATTTGACCTAAAAGATCATAACATTCAGCAGCATAAAACTGTTCAACCTGCCCGGAAGCATCGTTGGTCTTGTTTAACTCATTACTGATGAGAGACTGCCTGTGTGTCATGATTTTAAGCCCTCTTTTTTATTAGCTGATCAGTGCCGCATCTACACTTGAACCAGGTAGATGAGGCTTCCCGGTTTTTCATGTATGCAGTTCCCTCGACTCGAATTGTTTTTATGATGGGCAAAGATAGTAGCTAAATGATTGCTTAACAAACATAATACTGTTTTTAAGCACTAATAGTTAAAATAGAATGGGAATATTGCATAAAATTCTAATTTTTCTTATTTTATATAAACTTTTTTATGTAGCCAAAGTGGCAATTTTTTGATTCTTCAAGCTCCGACCCCCGAACTACCACAGAAAACTGCATAAACCCTCCCAATTTGGAATCTTTGGGTAATCGCCTTCAGCCTTTTTCCCCATCGCTTTCCATTTATATTTCAAGCCTTAAAGGTGGAATACTATTTAGCCCCGAAAGATCATCAAAGGATACGGATTTACTTATGTCAGAAAATATGCTCGCTGAAATTCAGGAACTTGAAACGGTCTTCACTACGGATGAAGGAATGGTTAAAGCAGTTGATAAAGTGAGCTTTAGTCTTAAAAAAGGCAGAACCGTTGGCGTTGTTGGTGAATCTGGATCCGGCAAATCGGTCACATCACTTTCTCTCATGCGTCTAATCCCCAATCCCCCGGGTCAAATCGTCGGGGGTCGACTCATGTATCATTCCAGGACCAAAGGACTGGTGGATCTGGCAGAAGTACCAGAAAACGAAATGCGTGAATTTCGGGGAAACGAGATCGCCATGATCTTCCAGGAGCCGATGACCTCACTCAATCCTGTGTTCACCTGTGGTAACCAGGTCATGGAAGCCCTCATCTTACATCAGAAAATGAACAAGTCCGAGGCGCGGGCTAGGACCCTTGAATTATTTAAGGAAGTGGAGCTTCCCCGTCCTGATAAAATAATTGACTCCTATCCACACCAGATTTCCGGAGGTCAGAAGCAACGGGTCATGATCGCTATGGCCATGTCCTGCAACCCGCAAATTTTGATTGCAGATGAGCCCACGACTGCACTGGATGTTACCGTGCAGGCTACGATTCTAGATCTCATGCGCAAGCTCCGTGACAGCCGTGACATGGGTATAATTTTTATCACCCATGACCTGGGAGTTATTGCTGAAATCGCCGATGATGTGGTCGTCATGTACCAGGGGAAAATCGTTGAACAGGGATCGGTCTGGGAAATATTCTCAAATCCTCAACATCCATACACGAAAGGGTTATTGGCTTGCCGTCCCCCCCTTGATCACCGGCTCAAATTGTTACCTACCATTTCTGATTTTATGGAAGAAGATGAAAATGGTGAGATGATTGAGTTGATACGTTCCGTGGACGAAACCATCAATGAGCTTATCATTACACCAGCGGAGACAGCTCTGCGCCACGAAAAATTATATGCCCAAACTCCCATACTCACCGTTCAAAATCTGAAGACATATTTTCCAGTGCGAGAGGGTCTTTTCAGCAAGGTGATTGATCATGTGAAAGCTGTAGATGATGTGAGTTTCGAAGTCTACCCCGGTGAGACACTGGGTCTGGTTGGAGAATCTGGCTGCGGGAAAACCACCCTGGGTCGAACTATTTTACGCCTCATCGAACCTACAGCCGGTAATATTATCTTCCATGGGAATGATATCACTACGCTTTCAGGAGCTGAGCTCCGAGATGTTCGCAGACGCATCCAGATCATTTTTCAAGACCCCTACTCTTCGCTCAATCCTCGCATAACTATTGGCTCAGCCATACTGGAACCCATGCAGGTACATGGCCTGCACGGAGATGATATCAAGCGGCGGCAAAAGGTGCAGGAGTTATTGGAACGCGTAAAATTGGACCCTGCACATTATAACAGATATCCCCACGAGTTTTCTGGCGGGCAGCGTCAACGCATCTGTATAGCCAGAGCCCTTGCGGTTCAACCTGAATTTGTAATCTGCGATGAATCGGTTTCTGCATTGGATGTTTCAGTTCAGGCACAAGTACTGAATCTGCTCAATGAACTCAGGGATGAGTTTGGTTTGACCTACATTTTCATCTCCCACGACTTATCCGTGGTAAAATTTATGTCAGATCGCATGATTGTTATGAATGAAGGTAAAATTGAGGAGATGGGGGATGCTGACAGCGTCTATCAAAATCCCCAGACAGAGTATACCAAGCGATTAATCCAGGCTATCCCACGTGGGGACCTGGGGGATATCAAAAGATCCTATTTGCTTAGAAAACAGCACTAGCTGATTATTTAGCATAAATAGTCTGAAAGTCCAACTTCAGGTGCCTGCTACCAATAGGTAGAACGCCAATTATTTCTTTTTGGATCCCTTGTTCAGCTTTTTATCCACATCCTTGATAATCTTATCAAGGGCTTCCTGACGAATACCCTGTGTCGCATCATCCAGAGTATCCATTGTTGACTTGCCCAGGGACAATTTATCTTTGATATACTTCACTGGATCATCCTCTGTGGCATAAATAAAGGCTCCATAGCCCAGAATAATGAAGACACCAATCATGAATATTTTGAAGACTTTTTTCATCAGGAAGATAAGCAAGCCAATGCCAATGATACTTGCGCCAACCAGATATAACTTGTTACTCATCAAAAGATCGATAAAATCTTGCATAAACCGAGTCCCTTATAATTTATATGAATAAGCTGATGTTCCAGAAACTGGAAAATCCACACCACGCCGACATTATTTAGCTTTAAAATTCAGGGGATGTTAATATGCTCCTGAGTAATTCAAAACAAAAAGTAGGATTGCTGAAACCAGTCCAAAGCATCTTGCTGAGCTTTAGGTGATTGCTTCAGCTCAGCAATGCATGAAACGCCGCGACTAATAACAATACATGCGGACAGTTTTGTTTGAAATCCTTGCGAAGGTTGTCATCTGTGTACTTTAGACGACACTGTGACGCGTAAAACCTTCGCAAGGATTATGTTGAAAGCAGATATGCTATGCGGATTTTTTCAGACGCATGGGTTTGAGTTCCATTTTACACTCAGCACAACGACCGGGACCTTCCTGGCGCACATGGCTGTGAATTTCCATGGGGCAGCCATAATATTCCAGCTTGTCCACACTGGTGATCACTCCAGGAACCAGAGTCATATTACATTCCGGGCAAACCCCTGGTTCTGAGCTGTGAATATGTTTGTGCGATTCCATGGGGCAGGTATAATAGATCAGCTTTTCTCCATCAGCAGCATCCATGGTTTTCGCCATGACGCCAGCGTCAGCCTTTTTCATGTCTCCGTGATTTTCTTGATTCATGGCTACAGTTTTTTCCTTGTCACCACAGCTCACAATGAGTGCCACAGCGGTTAGGGTCATAAGTAAATATTTCATGTTAAACCTCTCTTTGTTTTTATGAATTAAATCAACACGTTCACTTCAGCACACAATCGATACCGTCCAGCGCCATATGAATGAGCAACCCGATGGCAACGATCCGTGTTTTTTTGGGATATAGTAAACCCACATAGGCAACGATTGCCCAGACCGTATGCAGGGGATGGAATCCAATGCTGCAGCGATTGGGGTCGTAAATTGGATTTGCCAGCAGATGATCAATATCAATCACGATGGTCGCCGACATGAGAAACCAATAGTGCTGCCAACTGCGCATCGGTTTTAACCATTTGCTCAGCCCAGGAGCAACCAGCCCGGGAACCAGAAAATGAGCCAGGAGATGAAGCGCAGACCGCATCAGCTTGAGAAAAGACTTCCCAGGAAACTCTTTTTCTGGACACTGATTTCAGGATGGAAACCTGAATTTCGCATTATTTCTGCTGTTTCGTCCGGTGTGAGATCACCTTCAACCAAAACTTGCTTTTTCGACAATTGAATATCAATGGTCTGCACTCTTTTGTCCGCTTCCAGACCCTGCCGAATGGTTGTTGCACAGCCATTACAATTCATATCATTAACTTTAAAGACTTGTTTTTCCATATGTCTAACTCCTTTTCTATTTTCTACTCTTGAGAGAAAGCGATTAAAGACCAAAAGACCTGTCTTTTAACTGCCACCCTCATATCATTAATATGCTGTCAAAATTGAAAATGCCACTAAAAAACATCATTTACCCTTCAAGATACGTCTTTCCGCCAACATGACATAAAGCATCGGAACCACGAATGTATTACTGATGGCAAACAGCATTCCTCCAAAAGAGGGAATGGCCATGGGCACCATTACATCGGCTCCTCTCCCGGTAGACGTCAATACGGGTATCAGTGCCAGCAGGGTTGTAGCCGTGGTTAGCATGGCAGGACGAATACGACGGGCACCTGCAAAGATAGCGGCAGCGCGGATTTCCTCCCGTGTCTGCGGATTCACTTCTTTGAATTTTTGATCCAGATAGGTGGAGATCAGGACACCATCATCGGTGGCAATCCCAAACAGTGCCAGGAAGCCAACCCAGACCGCAACGCTTAGATTAATTTCATGAATTTGAAAGATTTGCCTGAAATCCAAACCTGCAATTGAAAAGTTCATAAACCAGGGTTGTCCATAAAGCCAGAGTAGGGTAAAGCCACCAGTCCAGGCTACGAAAATGCCTGAAAACACAACCAGGGTAGTTGAGGTGCGCTTAAACTGCATATACAGAATAACAAAGATTGAAACCAGTGCCAGCGGTAGGACAATCCGCATCCGTTTGGTCGCCCGAACCTGGTTTTCATAGGACCCTGTGAACTTATAGCTGGTCCCTTCCGGCACGGTAAGCTGTCCAGATTTAGTCAAATTCTCAAGGTAGTCACGCGCTTGTTCAACCACTTCAACCTCAGCATAATCATCCTGTTTATCGAAGAGTACATACGAGAGTAAAAATGTGTTTTCACTTTTAATTACCTGGGGACCCCGCGTAAAGTTGACGGTGGCCAGTTGACCCAGTGGTATCTGGGCACCAGAAGGAGTTGGAACAAGGATGGATTCGAAGCTTTCATCGTTATCCCGGTATTCCCGCATGTATCGAACCCGAATGGGGTAACGTTCACGGCCCTCAATGGTTGACCCTACCTGCTTCCCACCAATGGCAACAGCGATGACCTGCTGAACATCCATGATAGATAGACCATAGCGTGCGATTGCTTCACGATGAATATCGATTTCAAGATAGGGTTTCCCCACAATTCGATCTGCAAATACGGCACTGGCCTTGACGGATGGAACTTCTTTGAGGCGCTGCTCCAATTCCAACCCAAAGGCTTCCATTGTTTCAATATTGGAACCTTGAATGCGTATCCCCATAGGCGCTCGCATCCCGCTCTGAAGCATGACGATGCGGGCTGCAATGGGCTGTAATTTCGGTGCCGATGTTGTACCGGTCAATTGAGCGACCTTGATCAACTCGTCCCAGATGTCCTGATTATTGCGAATCTGGGGTCGCCATTGGCGAAAAGGTTTTCCATGGGGATCGGGAATGAGATTTCCGTCAGAATCATATTCAAAGTCTCCTGTCACAGATTCTTTGAAACGGAGGATATTCCCTGATATATCCTGTTTGTATTCGGATTTATAGGAAATCACCGATTCGATCATGGATAGAGGTGCTGGATCCAGAGGCGTTTCAGCCCGGCCGATTTTGCCAACGACTTCATCCACTTCCGGAACAGAATACAGGGCTTGGTCAAGGGTGGAAACCACATCCAGGGCTTCTTCCATACCGGCATGTGGCATGGTCGTAGGCATATATAAGAAGGAACCCTCATCGAGCGCTGGCATGAATTCACGTCCGAGTCCTGGGAAAGAATGGGCAAGTTTCTGGTAGGGTCGACTCGATCGTATTAAGTCAGGAGACCAGCCAAAGATGGTATCAAAACCCATCCAGGCATTCATTCCCACGGTGATCACCAGTGCAGGCATCAACAGTGCATAGCCACGATGATTCAACATCCAACCCAAAAGTCTGGGGAAAATGGCTGTATAAGCATGAATCAGCCACAACAAGCTACCGAGGACAATGGAAACAAAAATAAAATTCCAGAACAGGTTATACTCATGACCCAGGGGAACCCAGGTCAAAGTCAGTATGATGATAACGTCTAACACTAGTAAAGCATTCACTGTTTGGCTGTGGAACAGCCAAGGATAGGATTTCATCCGTGGCTTTAGCAATTGTAATACGGCGATACTTCCAAGAACGAGGGCGACTGCAACATTGTAGTTGAAGGCAACCCAGAATGAGAATCCTAGGAGCAAAAGGAGCGATAGTTTGGTTGCCCATGGTTTTCTCGTTTTAGCTGAAAATACAAAGCTGGCAATCATAGGTAATACCAGAATCGCGAGGATTACTGAGGATATCAAAGCGAAGGTTTTGGTATAAGCCAGAGGTTTAAATAGCTTCCCCTCTGCTCCTTCCATGGTAAATACAGGCAGAAAGCTGATTACAGTCGTTGACACTGCGGTTAGTATAGCCGGTCCAACTTCCCTGGCAGCTTCGGAAATTTTTGCCATTACAGAGACACTTGCATCTCCCTCCTCCAGCTTCTTGAGGATATTCTCAGTCATGATAATACCCATATCCACAATAGTACCGATAGCGATGGCGATTCCAGACAGAGCCACAATATTGGCATCAACATTGAACAACTTCATACCCACAAAAGTGATGAGAACAGCTGCCGGCATAAGCATACTGATCAGAATGGAAGCCCGTAAATGCATGAGTAATACCAGGATGACGATGAGAGTGATAATCAATTCATCCCGGAGTGCGTGATTCAAGGTTCCCAAAGTTTCGTGGATCAGGCCAGAGCGATCATAAAATGGAACTATAGTCACTTTTGAAGTCCTGCCATCTGCTAAACTTTTGCTGGGCAATCCTGGTGAAATTTCCTTGATCTTGGTTTTTACGGCGTTGATGGTGGCCAGAGGATTTTCACCGTAACGTGTGACTACTACTCCCCCAACGACCTCAGCCCCCTCTTTATCCAGAGCACCTCGACGCAGAGCGGGACCATAGCTCACGTGAGCCACGTCGGCAATGGTGATGGGAGCGTTATCGATCACTTTCAAAACCGTGGCTTCTATATCACTGATACTTTTTACAAAGCCCAGACCACGAATCATATACTCGACTCGGTTTATCTCTACAGTTCGAGCGCCAATCTCATTGTTGGCATTTTTTACAGCCTGGAAAACCTGTAGCAGAGAAATTTCATAATGACGCAAAGCTTGAGGATTAACATCAATCTGGTATTCTTTTACATAGCCACCGACAGATGCTACTTCTGCAACACCATGCGCCGTGGCCAGCCCATATTTTACATAGTAATCCTGAATGGATCGCAACTCATGCAGATCCCAGCCTCTGGTGACTTCTCCCTGCTCATCACGTCCCTCAAGGGTGTACCAAAATACCTGACCCAGCGCCGTGGCATCAGGCCCCAGGGCAGGTTTCACTTCTTCGGGTAAAGTCCCAGATGGTAAAGCATTTAGTTTTTCCAGGATGCGACTTCTAGACCAATAAAAATCCACACCCTCATTAAATATTACGTATATGGTGGAAAAGCCGAACATCGAGAAGGAGCGAACGGTTTTTACCTCTGGTGTCCCCAGAAGGGCGACGGTGAGTGGATAGGTGATCTGATCCTCAATGTCCTGAGGGGATCGACCAGCCCATTCAGAAAAGACGATCTGCTGATTTTCACCGATATCCGGGATTGCATCAACGGGGATAGGTGATCGCTCCAGGCCTGGTATCTCCCAGTCAAAAGGGGCTGACAGAACGCCCCAAATGAGCACAGCAGCGAGAACCACCAGGGTAATCAGCCTGTTCTCAAGCGGGATCCCGATCAAGCGATCGAGCAAATTTGGTTTTTGGTCATTCATATCAATGACTCACTGGACTGAAGCTTTGTTTTATTTCTCCACAGCTTAGCATGCTAGCGCCAAAATAGGGGTTTTTGACCTGTTTATCTGTCTGCAGCCAGGAGGCACCTTTGTTGTTAAAAGCCATGGGACAGAACACCTCGTATAGCATACTCTCTTGAGAGTGCCCAAATGCCCGTTGAATCCCGATAATGAAATCCGAAACATATTCGAAAGAATCTCGTACATTTTTCACTGTTAACTGAGTTGTCTCTCCTGAAAGATTCCTGTCCAATTCGGTTTTTAAGGCTATCCATTCATGAACAGAGCCCTCCTGAAAGCTATCTATACTTCGGAGCAGCTTGGCCATGGCAGATTTTGAGGATTCAAAATTATCTCCGGCCAAACTAGCCTGAAGTCGAAGGTATTCCTCAAAAATTGGCTCAAGTGCTGTCTGGAATTCAGCAGAGACATGGTGAGACATGTTTGCTTCCGGGGCACTCATCATGCTTTGCTTGCCGGCAATCTGCATTGCACTATCGATCTTGAAGTTGCCATTAGTCACCACCAGCTCTCCTTCAGATAGACCGCTGATAATGATATAGTCCTTCTCAACCCGTGGCCCCAAAATCACTTCCCGTAATTCATAAGTGGTCATTTCAGCATGACTGACCTCAACATAAACCAGGGCTCGCTTCCCAGTCTTTAAAACAGCGGAAGCCGGTATTAGCAGTGCGGGAGATGCAGACACCATTGTTGCATGTATTTTGCCCATGGGAACCAGTCTCATTCCGCAAATTGAACAATCGCCGGGATGATTGGACAATTCTTCGGGATGCATGGGACAAGTCCATTTCCCAGCCAGTTGGGGTGAAACAACCTGACCCTTAGCATTTAATGTCACCGATACTGTGGCTTCGGTCAACATTCCAGGTTTCAGGAGTCCCTTCTCATTGTCCAAAACTGCCCTAACAGTGATGCTGCGCTTGATGGGGTTCACCAGAGGATCTATATATGAAATAGTGGCAGAAAAGTTTTGGCCGGGCAGACCGGCAACTGAAAAGTTGAGCTCCTGTCCGTAAGTCAGCCAGGGCAAATCCATTTCATAAGCTTCCAGAATAATCCAGACTTTTGAAAGATCTGCGATTGAATAGATTTGCTCTCCCGTTTTAACATATTTTCCTGCAACGGCATTTTTGTGAATCACGATACCCGTGATGGGACTGTTAATCTGGAGCACAGAGAGGGCTTTACCCGTCTTTAAAATAGCCGTAATCTGTGAATCACTGAGTCCCAGCAGTTTTGTTTTTTCTCTCACTGCTTGAAAGGCTGCTTTCTCTGGACTATCAGCGACATCTGCTCCGCGACTATTCATCCGCCGATAAGCCTGCAACAACTCCTCCTGAGCAGAATACAGCTCAGGACTGTAAATCTCGAATAGATGATCCCCCTCATTCACCTGAATCCCTGTATAATCCACAAAGAGTCTCTCAAGTCGTCCAGGAAACCATGCCGAGATGTATTTGGTCCGTGTTTCATCGTAATCGATTTTGCCAGAAAGTCTTAGGTTACCCCTGGCTGTCCCCAAGCGTACGCTGCTGGTTGATATGCGAGCCAGCTCTATAGCTGATTCAGAAAGCGAATACTGATTTGGGTTATCCGCTCCGACATTATCATTTAAGGGAATTAAATCCATAAAGCAGATCGGACATTGCCCCGGTTCATCAAGCTTCACCTGGGGATGCATTGAACAGGTCCATGTGGTCTTGCCGGCATGATCTGTGTGAGACTCTACAACATCTATTGGTGTACTAGAGAACATGAAGTTTCCAATCAAGACCCCCAGGAGGAGCACCAGAGACATTTTTATCCATGTTATAGCCAGAATATTTTTGATTTTATTCATGTATTCATCAATCGTTGAATTCATTTTATTCACCCTTTAAATAGGTCAAATTTGCCATTTGAATCGCCGCAGAAAGCTGGGCTTCCAATAAACTTAGATTTTGTTCAAGTCGCTTTTGCCTGACCATTGTTAGCATGGAAATATCAGCACTCTGACTGATATAGGCTTGCTCCATGACCTCTTCGACTTCGAGCGCTTTGGGAATCAATTTTTCTTTATAGAGAGCTATCTTTCGTAGATCCTCATCAAGTTTTGAGCGACTCAATTCGTAATCTTGGTTGAGCATAATCGTTTGTGAATGAATGAGCGCATCGATTTTTTTTTCACGCCACTCAGATGCTTTAACGCCTGCTTTTTTTGATTTCCAGTTCCAGATTGGTAAAGATATTCCTGCACTCAAAACCAGTGGATCGCGACCGCTCTCAACAACCTCAACTCCACTCACTGTTCGCTTGTCAGTCAAGATATATTCCATACCAATCCTGAAATCCGGAAAATATTCGGCTTGAGCCAAGTGCTTCAAGGCTGTGGTTTCCTCCTTTAAATCAGATAAGTGTTTGAGTCGAGGATGAGCATTCTCAACTTGAGTATTTTCGAAGGGCTTGTTAGCCTTAAGGTTTGCTAAAGCCAGAACACTATCAGCTAATGGAGCATCAACTTCCAGAAGGGCTGACAATTTTATATTGAGCCGATATTTCCTATCCTTCAAGCCATCCAAGTGATCCAACAATAGCAATGTCTGAATTTGAGCATCGAATAATTTTTCGTGAGAAATGGAAGCACTTTGGTATTGAATATTCAGGATTTCTTCCAAATCTCCTGATAGGGCAATTTTTTGATCCTGGATTAAGAGTGCCTCGTTTAAAAAGGCGGCTTCCGACCACAATATTGCAACATCGCGTTTGAGTTTTAACCTGCTATCATTCAAGACATCGAAAGCCTGATCTACTCTAGCTTTTTTGCTCTGTATTGCTGATTTTGTTTTTGACATCCATGGGATTGTCTGAGCGAGTGAGATTTTTGTCTTCTGAGGACCCTGGGCTGTTTCAACTGGCTCTACGAAATAGCCAATAGAAAGGTTTGGATCAGGGAGACCAACAACCATTTTAACTTCTTCCATGCGCATCTGCCACTCAGCATATTGACTTTGCAGTTCAGAGTTATTCGCCAGGGCTACTGAGAAAAGCTCATCCACCCCCTGGATCTGAGCAGGAATACCATTTTGTCCAGCATGTAACTGCCTTATCCAGGAGTTGGCTAATTGCCCCTGCTCACCAGCAGCAGCCAGGCTTATAGAAGCAAGAAATGCCAAGAGTAGCAGTGCTTTTCTTCGGTTTTTAGTCTTTGAAACAAATTTTAATTTATACACAGCAACATCTCCATTACAGGATTAAAAAATAACACAAACGCACGAGCACTCGTCTCAGCGTTGATCCCGATTTTGAAAATGTCTAAATGAGTAAGGGTATTATGAGGGGAGGTGGCGCTTCTCTCAAAGCATCAATGTTGGCATAAACAGATCGTTGTTGGGACAGGGGAAGCACCTCAATAACAGAAGGAGCTAAATCCATGTCAAGCTGAATATTTGAATCAATCTTGATGAGCGGTGCTGAGATTAAAGGGATAAATAAGGAAACACTACAGGATGTCATGGCCATCTCGCATCCGTCGGTGGCTGAAGCGTCACAACAACTTTCAACTTCGACGCAACAGGCGTCCTGGCAGTTGAAATGGTTAGGCACGAAGGGCAGAACCTGCATAACCCCGATGAGAATCAGGGTCAGAATCGCCGTGTTTTTCCAGGTCGTCTTCATAGCTGATTAATATGGCTCAAGTTAGATAGGTTCCAAATTATTATTTATTTGTAACAAATTGGAGAATCATCTGCTATTACCAGAGCAACCAATCGTACACATTTGAAGTTTCGGTCTCGATTTTGCCGCCTCCTGACCATTCACCACCCAGAGCTTCGACAGGTCGAAAATCCCCAATGCCAGCTCCTCCATGGTCATCCTGACAACCCACTGCTATCTGGAAGGAGCAGTTTTCCAGTTTTCCCCTAAAGACATCCACCGGCAAATGAAACCTGACCATATCCGTTTTGGTATTCCCAATAGCACCCTGTGAGCTTCTGGGCATATACTCAGCAAGCGGTGCCAGAGATTCATCAACGAGGAGCAAACCTCCACTCACATACAAAATTTGATCTGCTTTAAAATTATTCTGAAATCGGGACTCTGCATTTTTACCAATCAAAGCCGTGCCTGTATTGGGATTATAGCTTATTCCAATGGCGCAATAAGTCAATTGATAGCCATATTCCTCATGCCAGCCAGGATCCACCAGATTTGCGAATTGCATTTCGAATCGATAATCCTGACTGCTCTTGCT
>JABMOT010000226.1 GCA_013202385.1 Fidelibacterota bacterium | reverse complement strand
TCAATTCTAAATTCTGAAATTTCCAACCCTTTTTTGGCCATATAACGACCCTGAATCATGGCTGATCTAAAATCACTTACTTTTAGAATTATTTTTTTCTTGATCTGGCCTTCATGATTTCGGTAGAAATCCTTATACTTGGTCATATATCCATAAAGGCTTTGATTGATTCCGGCGGAGAAAATCATTGCGGAATCAAGCTTACTTTTGGCAAAACCGCGTAAGGCCGCCTTTGCATCAGAAAACTCTTCACCGAGAGGTCTGCCGTGTTTATCCATGTCAAGGCGATCTACTTTGACCATGATATTCACATCAATGCTGCCCGGTCTCATTCTCTTACTGAGATCGTCGCTTAGCGTTTCACGCAGTTTCCCCGGTTTGGTCTGAAGCAGTTCCTTGTAGGCTGATTTCAAAGTACTGGTATCGGGTAGCAGTTCAAAATAGCGGGTTTTCTCGTTTATTTCGAAAAATGGTAGCGCTCGAATGCGATCCATCTTCATATTTACAATCTCTTGCACCATGTTCAAATAAGCAGTAATGCGCTTGGCACGACCGTCTTCTTCGCGGGCAGAAATACGTTCGTAATGCAAATTATATTGTGCGGCATAGTATTTTCTTAAACGTTCAAGCAGGATATCATCAATAATTGAAATAACTGATGTAATACCCAGATGAGCGAGACGTATAGGCGTATCGATTGAGTGGCCTGTTCCCATGACGGGTATGTGGAAATTATGTAAAGTATCTGACACGAATTGACCTCATGAATGATTCTGAGCTAACGTTTCAATGCTATGTTCCTGTCCCCCGAAACCCTTCAGACATAGTCAGCCTAATACTAAGCGATATTCGCGCAATTTCAATAAAAGAATGGGGCTAAATCCCTAACAAATTTATGATTTGCGAGAATGAGATAGCCGGGACTTTTGCCGTAAAAGAAAAAAAGCTAACCTCATAGCATTAGTGTTTTAGACTTCAATTTGTGGGTATTTTTTAAAAAAAGTAACGTATTCCAAAAGAACCATCAAAATCAAATTTGCCTGCTCCTAGAAGATTCAAGGTTGGTGTGCTCTCGATGAATATATCAACTGGAAAGGATGTAAGATAATAGCTGATCCCAACAACTCCACGAACACCAAGATCAAATTCTGTTGTCGTCTTAAAATTCTCCTCCCGTTCTTCATGGGTCCCGATGAGTGCTCCAACTCCATAGTAGACAGGTGTGGGAGCATCTGTGAGCTTCAGCAGTTCAGGGTTGTCAAACAGATAGTCTGCAACAATGGTCGTTCCAAAATTCCAATGAATGGAGATGGCTGTTGACCCATCCAGCCAATATTTTCCAGTTAGACCATCGGTTGAAAGCCCCAATCCAAGCCCTCTGTCCTGTGCGTGGACAAAGACAACACTCGCTACGAGCATCAAAAGTGAGACTACAATTTTCCGCATTTTCGTTTTCCTCATGCTAAAGTTGGAATTAAACATAAAATAAGTCAAATAATCTCAGTCTGTGAATTAAAACTACCGGGGGGCCAGATATGGCCTTCTCCCTTGGTCCCATCAACCCTGATAATAAATGGCTCATCGAAATAGAAATGTTTTAGATAACTCGTTTCCGTGGTTGCGGTTTGAGCCTTAAACCAATCCAGATTCATTCCCCGCTCAAGTTCACGCGGTGGAATGGTAAAATAACTAATCCCTAATGAGGTGATATTCTGGAAAAAATGGCTGCCAAATGATGGGTCTACATAGAGCTCAGGTAAGCCAACTTCAATAATTGATCGTGCGTTGGAAATAAAATTCCAGCTCACTGGTATGCCCAACATAGGATCGGCAGTTCCCCAACGACCTGGTCCAACCAGCAGGTAGGGTCTTTCTGGGGAAAAATTACGATTCATCTCGCGAATTTCCTGAGCAATTTGTTGACTTTTCATGATGTCGAATTTCTCTAAATCAACATAAACCAGATCATGCAATTCAACGTTATCACCATTTCCAAGGCAGATATCACTATGAAAAAGTATCTCGTTTCCTGGTGTCGAGGTGATCTTTATTGAATGGGGACGCTCAAAGGTGACCATCGGGCGGATTTGTAAAATTGACAGCTCAGCGACACCGCCGGGTTTATCAGGCAGGTTTACGGCGAACTCCATTTCAACCTCGCAACCCATGCCCAATTTACCAAATTCCATCAATTCGCTGAATAGGTCAGCAAGGGGAAATGATTTCCATTTTAAGATATTTGCAAATGTGATGATTCTGGGACCTGGTTCAAATAATGAATCGCGAAAGCGTCCATCCTGGAAGGAGTAGACACTGGCAATTTGTTCCAGACTACCATGCTCCTCAGCGGTTTTTAAATCAAGTTTGACCAGATTTGAACTTTCCCCACTTTTTAAGGGTTCATCTATTGAGGACATACCCAGCGCATAGAAGTGATTCTGGCTATTTTTAAGAATCGTTTGCTCGTCAAAGAATTGTGGCAAAACGTTGGGTCGCCGCGGGCTGAATTTTAATGCTTTCTCGCCATTCACAACTGTTCGACCCAGTCCCAGTGCCATGGTAGCGAGACCTTCTTCCCGCTTCATTGCACCCTGAGGGTAGTAGTTCAAGGTCTGAAGAACTCCCGAAAAACTGGGGTAGTAATAATCATCGTGCTCTTTTCCAATAAGATGCTGTACGACAACTGCCATTTTTTCATCTTCAGGGCGATTGCCTGTAGATTTTAAATATGCGATGGCCTCGCGATGAAAGCTGGAAGCATAAACGAGCTTGACGGCTTCTAATAAATGCAACACCCGCGTTTCCAATGCCGGAGCCGTGTTGGGAAGCATATAAGTACTATAGATACCGGCGAAGGGTTGGAAAAGAGAATCCTCCAGCAAGCTGGATGAACGAACCGCCAGGGGACCTGCATGATTGCCCAGGTAGCTATGAAGTTGTTCAGTAAAATATCCTGGAAAGACGGCATTGCGAAATAGCTCATCGATGTCTTCATTGGACTCAGCTTCCAGGGCTTTAACCTGCAATTTATTGAGATCCAAAAAACGATCATAAATTTCTGTGGCAATGACCAAAAATTGGGGGACAGATACTTCGATGTTATCGTATTTATCACTGAAATCAAAGCGCTGCGTGTGGGCCGTTAGAAAGGCCAAACCTCGCGCTTTTCCACCGATTGAACCGCTGCCAATACGAACAGCCTTAATTACAGGATCATAGGTATCAATATTGAAATACCCGATATTATCAAAGTGTTGCAAGGCTCTCTGCCTTTCAATTGCAGAGAGCAGGATTTTACGAAAATCTTCAGGATCTTCAAAATCTTCAATATTGATGGGTTTAAGAAAATCTGCCAGGTCAAAGTGGCCACGTACGGCCAACCAGTTTGAGAAATGATCCCTTCGGGCATGGTATTCTATGCTTTGAATGGGGACTGATTCAAGGGCTGAAGATAAAGCGTTCAGGTGACGAATCTTTGCAATGGTTTTCCCCTCTTTGGTGCTGAAGACCAGATCTCCAAAACCACAATGCCGGAAAACAAAATTCTGCAAACTCTGGATTAGGTGTGGTGAGCTTTTTTCGATAAAATAAGCACCGAGCTCCATTGCCATGGCCTCATTTTCAGGCTCCATAGATTGCATGATGACGGGCATGCTGGAATTCTTTTTTTGCACAATTTGAATAAATTTTGCACCGGCCTTGGGATCCAATTTGCCATTCCGGGGATACCGCACATCAGTTATCACTGCCAGTAAATGATTCTTGTACTGACGATAAAGTTCGACTGCTTCTTCAAAAGTTGAAGCGAGAAGAATTTTTGGCCGAGATCGCATCCTAAACAGTCTTAGCTCATCGGTGTACTCATTCTTCATTAATTTTTGAGTTGTGTTGATAATAACATTGTAGAGCATAGG
>JABMOT010000225.1 GCA_013202385.1 Fidelibacterota bacterium | reverse complement strand
ATGAAGCCGGTGCTCTAACCGACTGAGCTACCCTGCCTGCTTTTCAATTTGGGAGGAAATCCTCCTTCTTTAGCCAATCCTGACGGGTTTATCCATCGGAGTGAGGCTCGGCCTCACAAAGGCGGGCAAAAATAGAATTTTCACTATCTGAGGGCAAGTGAATAAACCGTGGTTTGGAATTTCGTAGATTTTACTGCATGCGGGCAGGAAAAGTACAGCGGAAGGTGGTCCCAAAACCTGACTCGCTTTCAAAATGGAGCAAACCAGAATTACGCTCGACAAATTCTTTGACCAGTACCAGACCCAACCCCGAACTCGCTTCATTCTCTGTACCTGGGGTATGATGCTTTGAACTCACATCAAAAACTTTTTCAAGCACATCGGCGGTCATTCCCACGCCTGTGTCAGAGACTTCAATCACAGTTGAATCTGAATCAGCGTCTGGATAACACTTGATATTTATCTGACCGTTCCGTGGCGTAAATTTTATAGCATTAGACAACAAATTACGCAAAACTGTTTCAAACATTGAGCTATCCGCACATACAATCAATTCATCGGAACAGTCCAACTGGAGCTTCAATTCTTTTTTGACCACCTGGGCTTCAAACAAGGCAGTCAGATCCGTCACCACCGGTTTGAGACGAATGAGCTCTGGATTAAATTCAATTCTGCCTGTGTTTAACCTGGACCAGGTAAGCAGGTTCTTGAGCAATTCAAACACCTGATCCGATGAATGGTGCATGATTCTGACAATGTCCTTTATCTCGGCAATGTCAAACATGTCAAAATCGTCAAGCATGGTTTCAGACATGGACACCAGACCCCCCAGTGGTCCCCGGAGATCATGCGCAAGTATGGAGAAGAATTTGTCCTTTGAAGCATTGGCTGTCTGCAATTCCGCTCGCTCTTTCATAAGGGCGTCTTGAGCCTTGCGACGTTCTTCAATCTCAAGTCTGGATATCTTCTGGAGTTGGAGAATTTTCTGATATTGAACGGCCGCAGCAGTCATATCCATAAGACTCACTCTTAGCATCTTTTCGCTGGTATCGGATTCTTCAACTCTGGAGAGCGTGGTCTGCCCTACCCGAGGTTTGAGGCTATCATCAAAAGGAATCAAATTGGGGTGCAATTGGGAGGAGAGCACCAATGGGAATCCCAGATCCAATACCTGCTTCAATCTATTCTGATAAGCTGGTTTACTCAGGTGTGGAAAAACGTCTGCAATTGCCTGCCCTTCAACATTTTCGAAAGATAATCCGGTCCAATGTTCGATCATTTTGTTGAGGTAAATAATCTTAAGATCAGTATCCAGGAGGATAACACCCTCAGGACTATTATCCAGAATGCGGAATCTAAACTGGTCTACTCTTTTCATGACCCGTCTATCATTTGATTTAGTTTCCGCTTTAAAAAGTCCATGTCAATCACCTTGAAAAGCAAGAGGATGTGGCCTTCAATATTTTTTGATTTCACAATAAAGGTGGTATTCGTAACGATTACACCGCCCTGTTTCTGATCTCTAAAAGTCGCATCAATGATGTAAGGAATACTGACTTCATTGAACTCAGGAAGCGCGTAATGAACATGAAAATCGAATTGATTGTTGAGGGAACCCAAAAATGCATTGTTAATGATGTTTCCGATCTCCAGAAAGGTACCAGATTGAATAATATCCAACTCTTCATCCGAGACAACCAGATCAGTTAGCAGCGATATCAACTGAAGCGCACCTTCTGAGGGGAATGCAATAATTGCGGTTCCTGATAAATTCCCCTGAAAATCCTGCTTTACAGTTGCGTAGGTATTTTCGAGGCCAAAAACTGGATTGAGCCTGGCTTGATCATCAGATGTGTAAACCTGGATATGCGGAACGTCAATAATGACTTCAGTTTCAACAATTTCGCTAAGAGAATGGGCAGCCGCAGTCAGGCTGGTATTGATCATTTCTGCTAAGGCATCAATTTGATCCCTGTTCAACATTAGGCACTCCTCGTTCCTGTATGGCTTTTCAATTTATCTCGCCACTTAGCTTCATTATCGTCCCAAACTCCCTGATATTTAGAAATTGTGGTAACTGGTTAAAAAGAATAACCAAGTCAAAATAAGTGAAGGAAATATATGGAGCATAGTGAGAGTTAATAATCCCTCTCTGGCCATATTCACCAGAGAGAGGATCAGAACTGTGACCTTAAACAGAATATTAGAAATGTTTTAAATATTCTTCCCGGAAATAAGTATTTTTGTGTTCCTCAAAGGTTCTAAACTCAGAATCCAGAAGATATTGTAATGGATCAGCTTCCTCTAAGGAAAGGATAGAGTGACAGAGGGTACATTCATCTGAAATTGACTCGCCGCTTTCATCAACAAGATGACGATTATGACAACGGAAACAGCCATCTGATTGTTCATGTTGCATAAAATTATGGCAGGAAAAGCATCCAAATTCAACTCTATGACCCAAGTGATTCGGATACGTATTCCACTCAATCTTCATGCTGGGATGAATGTTGCGAGACCACAGGGTTTTGATTGCATCAATGGATGCGTGTATATTTGCGCTATCCAGCTCAGGATATTCAATACTATAGAAGGCGGAAAGCCGCTCATCAATCTGAGCCAAACCTGAATCTTTATCATCATAATGAGTCATGATGGCAGCCATGCCTTCACGCTTGATATAGGGCAGAGTAACATCGATTAAACCAGTAACCATAGCCAGATCCATAGCTTTGTCTGGCTGTTCATAAATATGGGTGGCCCGATTATGGCAGTCCACACAATCCATCACCCGTGGTTCCGGTTCTACGATCAATGAATCTTGAATATGATCATTATTATAGCGATGCCATTCGCCGTCACCGCGTTTGACCTCCACCCAGATCATATCTTCCCGCTGGTCATCGATGGAAGCATATCGAACTTCATTATTTTCAGCGATATGCCAGTGAATGCCGGAACCCACACCATTGACAGCATCAACTTTGAGATTGAGGGTTGTATACTTGGGTGTATTGGCTTCGTCATCTTGATAACGGGTTTTTTTGACCAGCTTTGATCCGTAATGCTTTTCTGGCCAATGACACTTCCCACAGGTTTCCCGGGCAGGTCTAAGATTGTGAATGGGGGTTCCGATAGGTTTATTATAAAGATCAAACATGGCAGCAATAGCCTGCCAGGCCCCATTAATTTTTGCGGCGGCCAGAGCCTGGACACCCTCCCCTATATGGCAATCGACGCAAGCAACTCTGGAGTGTGGCGATACTGAATATACTTCCCACTCAGGACCCATAATCGTGTGACAGGCTGTACCACAAAATTCTGATTCATCCATGTAATGCATGGCACTGGCTCCAGCGGCAACAATGAACAAAACATTGATGATGGTTAGGATTCCAACGACGGGAACGACTTTTTCCCAGAAATTGTGACTCCCGATATCACCGCTTTTATACTTTTCAAAAAATACATTGTATAAAGTTGTCCCAGTCTCCCTTTTTTGCATCTGCCAGCCAATGGGTAGCAAGATCAGGCCGAATACAAAAATCATTGGAATTATAAAATAGGTGACAATACCCGTATAAGTATTGCGGAACACGCCAATAATGGTGAGACCTTCCAGAATGAAGAAGGAGAAGAAAGCGGTGCTCGCCAGGATGACACCCACTTTGCCAATCCAATTCATGAAGATCAGTTGGATAAACAAAAAATAACGTCTAAAAAAATCCATTTCAGCCTTTCATGTAATTGCAATGCGCCTGATGAAATTAAGCTTCAATCCAGCTATAGCAATTGCTTCTGTCAGCGTTTGGTCAAATTATTATATACGTCTTTATCAAGACTGAATGTTGATGACGTATTGAATTATCACCGATCCGCCTTATTTTAGCACTACCAAATTTTCTCAATCAAGGAAGGACATGTGATGAAATTCAGTTATGGACGTCTGCTTCTGCTTGGCTTTGGGTTTATGGGCACTACCATCCTCTGGGGCATTTACAATGCATATGTCCCCATATTTCTCCAGGCAGGTCGAGAGGGGTTCGCCACGACTGCCGGCGTCAATGGTTTTGGGATGAGTGCCACTGCCACAGGTTTTATTATGACTCT
>JABMOT010000224.1 GCA_013202385.1 Fidelibacterota bacterium | reverse complement strand
GGCGAATTGTCAGTTCAGACGCTTCCTGCTCCGTGGTCTTGATAAGGTAACAATCGAGTTCGGGTTGATCGCTATTGCCCACAATCTCATGAAATTATGGCAAAGAATCATGATGCTGTTGAAAAAAACAGACATTTTTGCATCAGAAAGACTGCTCTTTGTCTCTCAGACCTGAAATTAATGCCCCATTCCTATCTTACGCGGTTATCTGTGTATATCCGTGCAAATCCGTGGCTACAAACAAAAGAGGCCGCCTCATGTTCTGAGACAGCCTCATTTTTTTAAGCATTTCGCTAACTAAACCTGAATATTAGCTCCCGATCCGTTGCCCAGCATGACCATGATAGCCTTCTGGGCGTGCATCCGATTTTCAGCCTCGTCAAACACCACTGAATGGGGACCATCAAGAACCTCTTCTGTTATTTCTTCGCCATAGTGGGCAGGTAGACAATGCATAACCAGGGCATCTGATTTTGCATGGCTCAATAGTTCATCGTTGATTTGGAAGCCCTGAAAATCATTAAGCCTTTTCAGTTTCTCCGCTTCCTGACCCATTGAAGTCCAGACATCAGTATACAATACATCTGCATCTTTGGCTGCTTCCACGGGATCATGGATCACTTCTATCTTACTCAAACCAGCAGCCCTTGCCCGCTCCAGAGTAGTTGGATCAGGGTCATATCCTTCAGGGGTTGCCAATACAAAGTGATAGGGCACGATTGAGGCAAAATTTAAAAAGGAGTTACAGACATTGTTTCCGTCACCGATGAAGACTACTTTTTGACCTTCCACTGTGCCTCTATGCTCATGTATGGTCAACATGTCTGCCATTATCTGGCAGGGATGATTATAATCAGTCAGACCATTAATCACTGGACTGCTTGCATATTTTGCCATTTCAAGCATATGCTCATGTTTGAAAAGACGGGCCATAATCCAATTGTTATAGCGGGAAATCACGCGGGCGATATCCTTCACAGATTCACGGCTGCCAATGCTGATGTCATTGGGTCCCAGGTATAGAGCATGTCCACCAAACTGCGCCATGCCTGTCTCAAAGCTTACTCGGGTTCGCAATGATGGTTTGGCAAAAACCATGGCCATGGTCTGATTTGCAAAATAATGATGCTCTTTCCCCGCCTTTACATCTGCCTTTAGCTGCTTTGCAATTCGGAATGTCTCGTATATCTCATCCTTGCTAAAATCGGTAACAGCTATAAAATCTCGTTTCATTTAATCTCCTCTTGCTTAACTACTTTAATAGCTCTGTGTCTCGGTGCACTTCGCGAGAAACACAATCTCATTTTCAAAGTTGTGATAAAAAAAACTCCGCCGGATAGACGGAGTGATGAATTTTTAGTTTGACAGATCCAATTTGCTGAGTCATAGTGACATTCCCTATCAAAGAATATACTTGCTTAGATCCTGGTCTGCCATGGTGTCCTTAAAGATTTTAGTGACCATCGATTTTGTGACCTTGATAGTGGTTATGGATTTATCTGGCAAATCGAATAAGGTGTCTTCAAGCAACTTGCTCATAATGGTGTGCAAACGGCGGGCACCGATATTTTCAATACTTTCGTTGACCACAAAAGCAACTCTGGCGATTTCAGCAATTGCATCCTTGTTGAATGTGATTTTTACATCCTCAGCGCCAACCAAGGCGGTGTATTGTTTTAGAAGCGCTGACTTTGGCTGGGTCAAAATTTGAATAAAATCCTCTTCAGTCAAATTCTCAAGCTCCACCCTGATAGGGAATCTCCCCTGGAGTTCAGGGATAAGATCTGAAGGCTTAGACATATGAAAGGCACCAGCAGCAATAAACAGGATATGATCCGTGACCAGGGTTCCGTATTTGGTCTTTACAGTGCTCCCTTCAATTATTGGCAAAATGTCCCTCTGGACACCCTCGCGGGAGACATCGGGTCCACCCCCACTCCTTTCACTTGCAATTTTATCGATCTCATCAACAAACACAATTCCTTCCTGCTCAGCTCGACGGATGGCTTCGTGCTGGACCTTTTCCACATCGATGAGTTTCTCAGACTCTACAGCAGTGATTATGACCCTCGCCTCAGCCACACTCAGGCGTCGGATCTTCTTCTTTTTTGGCATAGCGCTTCCCAGCATATCCT
>JABMOT010000021.1 GCA_013202385.1 Fidelibacterota bacterium | reverse complement strand
GGATTTTCATTTCAGATCAATCCGGCTGGCTCCATGCGAGATGAGGTTTATTTTAATGATAGCTGGACTGATGATTCCTGGGATGGTATTTGGGAAGGGCAGACCAGTGTTGATCAAAAAGGGTGGACTGCCGAAATGAGGATTCCCCTCTCCCAGTTACGTTTTAGTGAGCAGGAGGAGTATACATGGGGAATTCTGCCTACTCGCTATATTCAGAGAAGTGGAGAATGGGATTACTATATGTATTTCCCGCTTAACGAGAGTGGGGCTATGAGTCGCACTGCAGATTTGACTGAGATTCGCAATATTCATCCTCCCAAACGGAGAGAAATATTACCCTACATCACAGCTGGACTTGGTCGCCTACCTTCCCTGGATGACAATGCCTTTTATAAGGGCAAAGATAAGAAGATTGATGCGGGGGCAGATATCAAGCTGGGTATCGGTGCTAATTTAACGGTGGATGCCACCATCAATCCCGATTTTGGTCAGGTAGAGGCAGATCCATCCTCCATCAACCTTTCAGATCATGAAACTTTCTATGATGAAAAACGACCCTTTTTTCTGGAAGGCCGTAGCATCTTTAATTTCGGAAACGGGGGTCCCACAAACAACATTGGTATCAACTTTAGCGAGCCTCGATTTTTCTATAGCCGCCGCATCGGAAGACCGCCACAAGGTCAAGCTTCAAGAGCAGCATATGATTCTCTGGATCAGCCCTCCAACACGAGAATTCTAGCTGCAGCCAAGGTCAGCGGCAAGGTGGGAAAAAATTGGTCCGTTGGTGGTCTCACAGCCTTAACCAATCGAGAACATGCTCGCTATTATGAGAATGGTGAAGTTAAAGAGGAACAGGTTGAACCCTTTACCAGCTATAATCTGATTCGAACGCTCAAAGAACTGGATGATGGTCGTTATGGAATCGGTGTCATGGCTACCCTAACCCAAAGATACATGGATGGTATAGGACTCATTGGAGAAAAGGAAACTGATCATTTCTCTGCAGATTTACTTTCTAAGCAGGGGATTGGTTTGGGTATAGATGGCTGGGCATTTCTCGGTGAAAACAGAGATTGGGCTCTCGGTGGTTGGGGTGGGTTCTCACAGGTGACCGGCTCGGCAGAGCGCATGTTTGACCTGCAGCGAAATCCAAGTCACTATTTCCAGCGGCCCGACGCTGATCATCTAGAATTGGACACAACCTTGACAACATTAAAAGGACATGCTGGCCGGGTCAAGCTGAACAAGGAAAATGGGCGGGTTACGTTTAATGCTGCCCTGGGTTGGATATCCCCTGGTTTTGAATCAAATGATCTGGGCTTGACTTTTTCAACTGATGTCATCAATAAGCATGTGAGCATGGGGTATCGATGGTTGGAGCGGGGGCAGTATATTCGTTCAGCCAATGCAAGTCTTGCCTATGCAAATAATCATGATTTTGAAGGCGTTAAAACAGCCGATGTGATTTTTGGAATGACTTCCATGCGCTTTGTTAATTTTTGGAGCCTCAATATGAATGGTGGCTACTCCACTGAAAATTTGAATAATACAGCCTTGCGAGGCGGCCCCAGGGTGCTGGAAGTTTCAGGTATTTTTTTTGGTGCCGGTCTCAATTCAGATTATAGAAAAGACCTGTCCTTTTTCTGGTCCTGGGATCATGGTAACGAAAGGGATGGTGGTAGTGAAAACAGCCTATCTATGAATGTCAATATGAAGGTAGGTGATCGACTCAATCTTTCCTTCGGACCGAGCATTTACAGGAGCACTGATATGTCCCAATATATAACTGCTGTCGATGATCCAGCAAATACGGTGATGTATGGTAAACGTTATGTTTTTTCACAGTTAGATCAAACCATCGCATCAGCAGATATTCGAATTGACTTTCCGGTCACACCCCGTTTTTCAATGGAAGCTTACTTTCAGCCATTTATTGCTGTTGGAGATTACTCCGGTTTTAAGGAATACAAACGTCCTGAATCAAACGATTTCCTGGTTTATGGCGAAGCAGGCTCAACCATTGATGAGAATTTTAGAATCGATCCCACTGGCGGGACTGATGAGGACGCTTTTAGCCTATATAATCCAGACTTCAATTATAAGGCGTTGGTGGGGACATTGGTGCTGCGCTGGGAGTTTTCTCCAGGATCAACCATGTTTTTTGTGTGGACCCATAACGGAGCTGATTTCGAGAATCAGGGAACCTTTGATTTTTCACACGATCTTAAAAAGCTGTTGTCAACTGAAACTGACGATGTAATTGCTTTAAAATTGTCCTACTGGTTTGGTCAATAAATTCAAAAGCCCTACGCGTAAATATTGTCATAAAGAGGCCGAGCAACCGGCTTTTTTATTCCGCCTTCTGCAAATAGTCTGAACTTGCGAGTGCGAGGCTCTCGATTCAATTATCCAAACGCTCTTTATTTCTGACACGAATAACACGAATCCAACGAATTCGCATAAAGGCAAGGGTGGTTAACTCTGCTTGCCCGCTGGTGAAAATGGTGTCAAAGTTTCAATATGGAGAGAAACGTCGTTTAATGAGCCTGTTAGCCGACAGGCAGAATGCCACGAAGATGGAGCCTGTAACAGGCAGGCAACTGGAAAGCTCCACTAGCAATTCAAAATAATCAGGAAATTTTCCTTTGGTCTGGGTGGATTCGGGATGATCTTTTTAAACCCACTGAATGGGACCACTCGAATCGCTCAGAAAAACACAGGAAGCAGCATGAAAAAAACATATAATTGGGGTATCATTGGAACTGGAAGGATCTCAAATCTATTTACTGAGGCTTTAACCACTCTGGATTCTGCAAAGGTCTATGCCGTTGGATCAAGAGCCGAGGGAAGCGCCAGAAACTTTGCCGAGCATTGGGCTGTTCCGCGAGCTTATTCAAGCTATGCCGATGTTTATAATGATCAAGAAGTGGAGATTGTCTATATCGGGACACCCCACAATTTTCATTTCCAGAATGTCAAAGATGCCTTGAACGCGGGCAAACATGTCATCTGCGAGAAACCCCTCACCATTAATGCGCAGCAGGCTAGAATTCTGGTGGATCTCGCCAGACAAAAAGGACTTTTTCTCATGGAAGCCATGTGGAATCGTTTTCAGCCCTGGTATGCTGTGGTAAAAGAGCTGATTGATAATGGCTCTCTGGGACAACTTCACCATTTCAAGGCAGACTTGTCCTTCCGGTTTGATGTAGGTCCTGAACACCGCATTTTTAATCCAAATCTTGCTGGTGGAGCCTTATTGGATCTTGGCGTATATCCCATTGCTTTAGCAGCTCTCTTTTTGGGGAAACCCGCAGAAATTATGAGTTCGAGTCATATGTGTGAAACCGGGGTAGATGATCAAGTTACAATGATATTCAACTACGCCAGTGGGGCTACTGCCGACCTAGGTTGCTCAAGTCGCTATTTGTCGAAGAACAACGCCACGTTGCACGGCACAAAGGGTTTTATCGAAATTCACGGTATGATTATTCGTCCGGAAAAAATCAGCTATTATCAGCAAGGTGAGAATGCAATTAATATTGAAACCCCTTATATTTCGAATGGTTATCAATATGAAGCCCAGGCGGTTATGGATATGCTACAGGAGGGTGCCATTGAGCATCCTGCAATGCCGCTTTCTGAAAGCCTTGAAATTATGGAGACCATGGATATTATTCGTGCTCAGATGGGTTTGGTTTACCCCGACGAATAACGTCTTTCCCGTAGTGAAAATCCGTAATCTGTTATGTCCGACATTTTTTTCCTTACAATAGCGCTTTGCAGAATTAGTTTCATTTTCCAATAATCTGGTCGATAATTATTACTGTGAATCTTACAAGCTTGGATTTTCAAAGGGTTTGAAGTTTGCAATTCAGATGAGACGGGATAAAATAGCAGGATATTGAAACAGCTATTGAATTTAGTTCGGGAGAGGGAATGGATCCTCTAATAGAAACCAATTCTGTTGAAATCGACGGGTATAATATCGTTTACGATCATCGCAGAGGTGATGGACCAACAATTGTCCTCATCCACGGGATAACCACGTATCGATTTATCTGGCAAAATCTTCTTCCGCTCTTTGCTGAAAACTGTAATGTGCTTGCCCTGGATCTTTTGGGGTGTGGCGACTCCGATAAGCCCCTCACTGTTTCATACTCACTAAAAGCGCATGCAAGCAGGCTTAAAAAGTTTGTGGATATACTTACGATTAAAAAATTTCATCTGGTGGGACATGATGTTGGAGGCGGAATCTCCCAGATTTTTGCTGTCAATCATGGCAAGCTGCTAGAGAGTTTGACATTACTGAATAGTGTTGCTTATGACTTCTGGCCAGTACAGCCAATTATTGCCATGAGGACACCCATTATCCGACAAATGGCCATGGCGACCCTGGATCTGGGGATGTTAAAGGTCATCGTAAATCGTGGGCTATTTGACCACACAAAAGTCACAGATGAGTTGATGGAAAAATTCTGGCACCCTATGAAGACAAAGGGGGGTCGTAAAGCCTTCCTTCACTTTGCACGCTGTCTTGACAACAATGACCTGATGGGGATTGAATCTCAACTTAAAGAGCTACAAGTACCCACATTAATTATTCGTGGAATGGCCGACCCATACCTGAGCGAGAAAATTGCTCATCGTTTAAAAGCGGGTATCCCAAATAGTACACTTGAGATGCTTGAGAAAGGCAGCCATTTTATTCAAGAAGATCTGCCAGCTGAGGTTGTAAAACTCATTTCAGAAAGATTTTTAAAATAACGATGTCACATAAAACGGAAATAGAACAACGAGATCTGCTCTCTGATATAAGAATATTGGAAAAGGAAAACGAGTTGTTGATGGAGCGAGCAGAGGAGATATCGTTACTCCAGTCTGCAGGGGATGCTTTGTATGCATCCTCAAATAGAGATGCCATTGTCCAAAATGTGTTGGAGCGCCTGGCTATTTTCCTGGATATACCCTTTTGTGCGTTTTGTGTAAGAGAGGGCGATGTCCTTACAGCAAAAAACGTTTATACCCTGGTTTCCAATAGTCCTCAGACTGAAAATTGTATCATACTCTCACAGGAACTAATAAAACGGACTGACAAAAGCCCGCAATTTGGCTCCTATGCTGATTTGACTGCTGAAGGATTCAAGATCCAAATCGTCGGTGGATCCCTTTCACCGCAGAACATCGCCATTTTTAGAACCAGTAGTGTGGATTATCCAGCTCTCATATTTGTGTTTGCCGACCAATCTGAACGCAACGATACTCTCATAAACAGACAAAAAATTATTCGTGCAGTTTTATATAAAATTGTAACCCGATTAGACAATCTGACCTTGAGCGATAAACTTGAAAAGTTGAATGCAGAACTAGAAAATCGAGTTTCTCGACGCACCGCGGAATTTCTGGAAAGTGAAGAGCGTTTCAGGATGGTTATGGAGCAATCTCCCAACGTGGTTGAGCTCTATAATCTGGATGGGCTTCAGATTGCTGTGAATAAGGCCTATGTGGAAATGTGGGGTATTAAGGCGGCTGATTCTGTTGGTAAGTTTAATTTATTCGCTAGCAAAGAAGTGGAAGCAATTGGATTGTTGGAGCATGTCAAACAAGCCTTCGCTGGGGAAACAGTGGTCTTGCCAGAATATATCTTTGATCCAACTGGAGCCACTGAAACAGGTAGACAGGACAGGGTTCGCTGGCTGAATACAAAGATTTACCCCTTGAGAGACATGGATGGAAACGTAAAGAATATTGTTATCACCCATGAAGATATTACTGATAAAAAGCTTGCTGCAAATCGCTTAAGTGAGAGTGAGGCTCGCTACCGAGGTCTTTTTGAAACCAGTATCGATGGAATTTGCATTCTGGATGCTCATGGCAATTTTATAGATATCAATCCAGCGGCGGTCAAACTAATGGGCTATCCCAGGGAAACTCTGCTGAAAATGGCTGTACAGGATGTGGTAGAGGCAGAGGATAGGGAGAAATCTGCCTATTACATGAAAAAGTTACACGAAGAAGGCTTCTATCAGGGCTATGAAGGCCGAGTTATTACGCAAACAGGAGAAATCCGCTATATTGAGGTGAGTTCAATCGCTATCTATGAAAATGAGGCGATTGTAGGATCCCATGATATCCTGAGAGATGTAACTGAGCGCCTATTGAGTGAAAGAAAGCTGGCAGCGAATCTCGCTGAAAAGGAAATTTTGCTACAGGAAATTCAGCACCGCACCAAGAATAATATGATGGTTATTATAGCTCTGTTGAATATGCAAGCTAGGGAGGTTAATAATCCAGAGCTTGATGTGGCCTTTAAAATCACCCAGGATAGAATCTACGCCATGTCGCTGGTTTATGATCACTTGCAAAAAAGTGATAATTTTGCGGCAATTGATTTAAATCTGTATATTACATCCCTCTCCCAAAAACTGCACACCTCGGGGTTGTCGAACCCTGGACGAATCAAGTTTGTGTTGAGTTGTGAAAGTATCCCCATTTCGCTCACCCAGGCTGTGCCTGTTGGGATCGTTTTGAATGAGACCATAACCAATGCGCTTCAGCATGGGTTCCCCAATAATGGAGACGGTGAAATCTCCGTGATTGCTGAAATAATAAAACCTGGACGACTCAAGATCAGTGTTTCAGATAATGGCGTTGGGATGCCCCCTGATCTCATCAATAAAACAGCTGGTTCTCTGGGATTGCGAATTGTGGATATGCTCGTTGGTGATCAGCTGGATGGGAAGCATATCATGAAATCTGACCACGGAGTTTCACATTTTATCGAATTTGATCTGATGTAATTCTGAGAAAAATCTGGCGAAATTCTGGGTGCTTTTAACCCCTATTATCAAGTCATTTAACGCAGAGTACTTGTGATATTAACGATTGCATGATTAACATAATTAAGCAAAAAAACTGATCCAATTTCAGAAGAAAAACGTATAGATGTCTGTTTTTGTCATATTTACGCAAAATATATATTTTGGGATCTTGCCCGACATCATCACACTTGCACATCATTTTAGGACGCTTATATTAATCTCCAGTTCCTGCTTTTTTAAATTGTAGAATATATTTTATAAACGCATATATTGTTGTTTGGGCACGGTAGTGGCACCCTTTTTGACTATTACTTTGCGCAATTAATTTGCTGAAATACATTTTTAAAACGGTTTTTTCTCAAGCTCAAGTTTTAACTCTCAAAACGTGAAAGCGTTAAGTTATTGTCAATTAAATAATTAAGAGAGTTTGAGAAGGCAAATAGTTGCTATTGATTATTATTATTATTATCAATGTATTCCTGTTAATAGGAATATTAAACACAAGTTTCTCGATCTTGGAAATAAGAAACAAACATAAGAAAGATAACATGGAGGAAAAAATGAGTAGAAAAGTCAGTTTGATAGCCATTTTGATGATGGCGCTGATGGTTTTATTTACGGTTAGTTGTGAAGG
>JABMOT010000223.1 GCA_013202385.1 Fidelibacterota bacterium | reverse complement strand
GCATTAAACCAGCTGAATTCAGCGCCAAAAAGATCCAGGATTCCTGCTGCAAAGGGAGTCCAGCCAAAGCCATTTCCCATGACGAGTTTGCCTGCTGAATGCATTTCATTGGAAATTTGACTCATCATCTCAAATTCACTGCTGTAGTTCCAGATCGCCGGCCGCGGTGTATCGAGAGATTTCGAAAATGTCAGTGGATAATCAGCATACTGGAAGTGTGCCTTATTGTAGTTCAAATCATGATGCCAATTCCACTCCATGGAGTCAAAGTAAATCCCATCTGCATCCATTTTAACAGCAGGCTCGATTTCATCCTCAATGACATATTCAAAGCGGTTTGGAGAGGGTAATTCAGGATCAACATTGGTTGTAATACTCACCGCCCAGCCACTTTGAAACCAGGGTGTTTCCAAACGACGAGCCTGATATAGACCGCGTTTATCGAGGGTAACACTACCCGCCAGATACTCCAGGTGATCAGCTGGAATGGTCGCCTTACCAATGACCTCCCCATAAGGTGAATCTAATGTGTTTATGGCAATTTGAATATCCCAGGGCTCTGTATACTGAAAGCTATAAACCTCAGGTGCAAGTTTATCAGCTTCAATGGTGGGCTGGGCAGGATCCAAACCCCGGTCAGTGGATGGATGATGAGTTTCATGAAAGGCGATACCAAAATCTTCCCAGCCATCAATGGTCATGAGGGGTGTAAAGGGCAGCCAGATCCCTTCGTGTTCAACCCGTTTCTTAAAGAAATCTTCTTGAATGTCATAATAGGCTGTTAAGGCAGAGCGAAAACCCCAATCAGGATCGTGCTCAAACATATAAAGCTTGAAATGGGAGCGGTTCGGGAACTTTTTCGTCTCCGGGCTGATGCCCAGATCAAATTCAGCTACCATTCCCCGCTTTGGCTGCAAACTCAAGCGAAACACCAGGGGCAATCCCATATCCACAGCCCAGGTGTAACCATTCGATGCTGATGAAATTGAGGCCAGAGGATAATAGGACATTTTGCCCAGTCCCACTTTATCCCCATAACCCCCGTTCTCACCCTCTGATACATTGAAAGCGCCATCAGGAGGAAATTGGGTAAAGACATCAACAGATTCCGAATAAGAATCGGTGGTAGCCATAATCTGGGCAGAGTCATCAATATTCTTGTCCCAACGATAGGCACTGATGTTTGTGACTGGAAATGCCAGATCAACGGTAACACAATGTTCCAGCCCATCTGTAGCAAGTATTGTCCCATTGCATTCCACATATTTCCCCTGATCAAGAATGGCCAATTCCAGCTCAAAGCCATTGGTCACATAGGTCAAATGAGTCGTCCTGTTCAGTTGTCGGCTGGCTTTTAAGGTGAGCACAAGGGAGGTTTCACCACCATCGTTAGTATATTCAATGAGTTTGGGTTGCACCCCTCCAGCAATGCCTGAAAGATTTGCTGCACTGAGAGAACTGGCGAGAAAAATCGAGCCACCTAACACGAGTCGGGCGATGATGTTCATGAAATGGTTCCTTCCCAAATGGTCCTGAACGATTACCAGTCCAGATCAATATGATTTTTGGCCAGGTAATCCCTCACCCTGGCGATATCAGATTTTTCAGTTAGATCCGGCACATGTTCCTTTAAGGGAATGCCCAGAACCGTTCGAGGAAACTTGGCTCCAATAGCTAACACTACCGCAGGAAGCTCTTTTTCCTGTCTTTCCTTGCTCAAAGGACAATCCCGAATATACGGGAATGCTATCAAACCCGTTAGTTTAAACACATTCATGCTCACGCGAATCGATCCTGAGGCATCAGCGTAGATTTCAATCTGCCGAGCATCGGGTTTCTCTACCATGCCCTCCAGATAGCCATCTGAGTCCGTGACTGTGAGGGCAAAGCCTTCGATTTTCTCCGCTGGAAAATCAAGACCGGCGCGATCATAATTGATCCACGCATGGAGAGCCTGCGTCTCTCGAAGTAATCGCAACGCTTCAGTAGTGTACAAATTATCACTGTTACAGCACGTGAAGGCTTTTGTTTGAAGTTCAGTGTAAGCCTCCATAGCTCGGTAAATTGCATCTGCAGTGCCATAAGGCTTGCTACGGCCCTCTGGTATAGGCTGGATTACATATGAGATTGAAAGTCCGTTAAATGGATTGTCGGCTTCTGCAGGACCATATAGCGCCTTCATTGCTGAATTATCCATCCCGGTAACAATAATGACCCGCTTATATCCCGCTTCGCGGGCATTATACAGCAAATAATCGAGCAGGGGTCGATTTGACGAACCGACCCCGATCATACCTTTGTCTTTTGAGTCAGCCTGGACAGCGTCAGCAGCCTGGACCGATGAATCAACTGCAGCCCGTTTCATTCTGGAGGACATTCCCCCTGCCATAATGACCAGTATATCGTGCATGCTTTACTCCACGTAGACTCTTATCAATCCACCAAGGAAATAAACCAGCATTCCAATTACAGCAATCCAGCTGGCAATTGCATACCCCCCACTACCCAGGAAAACACCTATAAAGAACAGAATCAGACCAGACAGAAAGACAAGCATGGCCATCCGCCCTTTAGGTGTTTTAGGGATAATGTGATAGATATGTCCACTTTTAATTTCTTCATCGCTGATGTTTCTGGCCTTCCAGACAATGGCTAATTTTTCAGGAGATTCTGCCTTGGTAATGAAACTCACCAGGGGTGTGACGATGAGCGCGACGGCAGCTCCAAGAAAAGTGGTGGAATTGAAATCCAGACCGAAATAGAATTTCCCAATAATCCCGGCTGTTGCACCAGAAAGATATCCTGCCAGCGCTGCTGTACTTGTGGCTCTTTTCCACAGGAGTCCGTAAACGATGGCAACAATGAAAAGCGGCATATCCATGATACCAATAACGGTGAGATAAGCTTCTACTGCGCCACCGAGTTTTGGTACCAGAAAGGCAAATCCAATCATAAAGATACCGACAATGCCAGTCATGACCCGGGCAATCATCAGAACCTCCTTATTTGTCGCTTTGCGTTTTCTCAAACTTTCGTAAATATCGTTGGTAAAGAGTGTCGCCACACCATTCAGATTACCTGAGATGGTGGACAGTTGGGAGGATATCAATCCACACAGCACCAGACCCAACACAACATTTGGAAGCATGTCAGCCAACAAAATCGGAATGGCCTGATCTGCATTTTCTAAACCTGGATAAAGCACGCTGGCAGCCAGACCAGGCAGATTCCATAGGAGCGCAAAGGGTGTGGTAATGATTCCCGCCAGGACCATACCTTTGGCCACGGTTCGAGTGCTTTCTGCACCGAATGCTCGTTGCAATAGACCCTGATCCACACTGGCCCATTGAATCCCAAGCAAAAAGATCGCCAGGATAAATTTCCAATTATAGGGTCCATCCTCCCTTACCAGTGTTAAGGCATCGGCCGGCAGCTTGTCAATCAGACCAGGCATCCAACCCACAGCCGCCATGGCCATTGGGAGTACGATCAAGGCACCGATAAGCATAAAGACAAACTGAACCACATCGGTGAAGGCAATGGCCCACATCCCGCCAAGAACGGTATATACAATAGCAATCACTGCAAAAACGAAGATCCAGAAGGCAAATGATTCAACTCCAGTAATTGCCTGAGCAGCTACCACAGCAGTATAGAGCACCACACCGAGCCAGAATGCCAGGCGGAAGATCCAGAGAACCCCGACCAGTGTACGGACGCGTTTGTCATAACGTTGTTCTAAAAATTCAGGAATGGTTTTGATGCGTAAGCGGCGCATGATTGGTATGATGAATAGACCAGAAAAGACGATGGCCATATTCCCCGTCCAAGTCTGCCACAGAATAGCAATTCCGTGCTTGTAGGCTACACCTGCCTGGCCGACAAAACTATAGAGATTAACATTGGTTGCTGCGATCACAGCTGCCAGGATGAAAGGCGTCAATTTGCGCCCCGCCACCATAAAATCATCAGGATCCCCTACCCAACGATAAAAGAAGGAGCCGATATAAAAGGTAATACCAAGAAAAACGAGTACGATTACGATGTCAATTGTAGCCACGATAAATTCCTTTTTTTAAATGAGCATAACTGGTTTAATAAAATCCTAAACTTCGGATTTTTCTGCTCGATCCTGCTTTAATTTCAAAAATTCCTTGATGGGTACAATAATCCACATAATCAGGAT
>JABMOT010000222.1 GCA_013202385.1 Fidelibacterota bacterium | reverse complement strand
GTTGGGACTGGTGTTGTTCGTAACTCTTGAACTTAACTTTGGACAGGGTTGGCTTATTCATATACAACTATTATATTAACAACTATATATGCAAGTATTATTGCGTTGAATACACCCCAGATTACATTTTTGGCACCTGTTTCTCAAAATAATCCTTGCAACTAAGCGGTGATTTGACCCCATCGAATCTAAAAGTCTTTAAAATAATTTCTGCTCCGCAGGAGTAGGGTGTTGCTAACGACAGAAACGGAGGAAAAGGCCATTGCCATTCCTGCAAACATGGGGTTTAGTAATGTTCCGGTAAACGGGTATAGCAGTCCCATTGCTAAAGGAATTCCAGCCAGATTATATATAAATGCCCAGAAGAGGTTTTGATGAATTTTTGTCATTGTCGCTCTGGCAACACGATGACTAAAGATGACATTTTTCAAGGAGTTATTTAAAAAGATGATATCCGCTGCATTGATGGCTATATCCGTTCCACCTCGAAATGAGAGACCTACATCGGCGGCGACCAGGGCAGGAGCATCATTGACCCCATCTCCCAGCATTCCCACCAAATTACCCTGACTTTGGAGTAGCAGGATCTGGTCATGTTTGTCTGTTGGTAAAACTTCTGCCCGATAGTTGCTGACTCCAATACTCTCTGCGACTTGCTGCGCTGCTTCCTGTCTGTCGCCAGTCAGCATAAAGGCATCAACTCCTAGCCTGGTCAACTCCTGAATTACTCCCAGGCTCTCCTGTTTTAGGGTATCTGAAAATGCCAGTAGTCCAATGATCTTTTCAGCTTGGAACATACCAGAGACAAGAAAGCCTTTGGCGAGGAATTGGTCTAATTTCTGGGAAAAAAGGGGAGGTATGGTTCCAAAATTCTTTATTTTGCTCAGGGTATAAGCTTCTCCATGAAGGTCGCCAGTGATGCCTCGACCTGCTTCCTCCCTGATACTCGTAAATTCGCTGGGAGTAATCCCATGATCCTTCCCATAATCCAGAAGTGCTTTCGCCAGGGGGTGCTGGCTATGCTTTTCCAAACCCATGGCAAGACTTAGATAGTGGGTTTCAGCTTCAGGATAGCAGCTGATCAATTGGGGCCTGGATTCTGTAAGTGTCCCCGTTTTATCAAATACCATAATGTTAATTTTACTCAATTGCTGAAAGGCATCAGCTGACTTAATCAAGATTCCCCCGCGAGCAGCGATGCCACTGCCCACCACCAAAGCAGTAGGGGTTGCCAGACCCAGGGCGCAAGGACAAGCAATGATCATTACTGAAATCATTACATTTATCGCGAAGGTCAATCCATAACCCAACAGGAACCATGTCAAACCGCTGAGAATTGCTAGCGTTAAAACAACGGGAACAAAGACAGCCGCAATTTTATCTACGAGCTTCTGAATTTCCGGTTTTCTGGCCTGAGCTTCTTCAACCAAATTAATAATCTGGCCAAACATGGAATCGCGACCAATTTTCTTTGCCCGAATAAGCAGTCCGTTTTGCAAATTGATGCTTGCTCCAATTACTCTATCACCAGCCAGTTTTTCAACAGGCAGGGACTCCCCACTAATTGAGGCCTCATCAACGCTACTTGCACCCTCAATGATTTCGCCGTCAACTGGAATTTTGGTATGTGGATTTACGCGAATGATATCACCGACTTGAACTTGATCCAGGGGCAGAATAAGCCAGACCCCGTCCCGCTTTACTTCTGCTTCCCTCGGCATTTGATCCATAAGCCCGGTAAGTGCCTCAGTCGTTTTTCCCCGAGCCATGGCCTCGAGCCATTTGCCAAAGGTAATGAACAATAATATGGTACCAGCAGCTTCAAAATAGAGTGTTTGGAATCCTTCAATCTCCCATCCCAGAAGCAAATTCAAGGTGGATATCAGTGAGTAGATATAGGCGGATCCAGTACCTAACGCCACAAGTGTATCCATATTTGGAACCCGCATTATCAGATGTTTTATTCCACGTTGATAATAACCGAAGCCGCTGACGACGAGTATGCTGGCCATCAGGAGCTGCACGAGTATGCTTTCGGTCTGGGCAAGGAGTTGCACATCAGTGAGCATTTCAATCATGGCATAGACGAGCAGGGGAATACCGAAGATAGCCTGGGTTAGCAATAGTTTCTTCCAGGTCGCAATGCTGCGTTGTTGCCGATCCACGAGGGAGGAAGATCCCTGGGGCTCAAGCTTATAACCCATTTTTCCCACGGCGCTGGTGAACCTTTTTATGGGTATTGGTCCACTGCTAATGATGTTGGCAGACTCCATGGCCAGGTTTACAGAGACCTCTTGCACTCCGGGAATCTGCCGGATTGCAGATTCTACATTGGCGACACAAGCCGCACAAGTCATACCTTCAACCTCAAATTGGTATTGATTGGTGGGTTCTAATGTTTCTGGGCTGCTCTGGGTCATTTAGTGCTTCACTTTCCATTATGATTCATGTCTACAATATGATGCATGACTTAGGCAAATAAATAGATTAAATATAGCAACTCACCATTTCAAGCGATTCAGCAAGGGTCAACGTTTCGACCCAAAAACTCGCTTGGAGAAGAATGAATCTCTAGGTCGTACATTACTATATTAAAAAGAGACTATCCTTATCACAATAAAACTTGGCGAAGGCTAAGTTTCAGAATATTATACCTGATGGAAAAAAATTTGATAAAAAAAATTGGGCTTGTTGGACTGTTAGTCCTGGTGGTTGGGTGTAGCGACATGGGTGAGCCAGAGGTGTTTCTTCCACAGCTTCTCGTGAGTACCAATGCAATTAATTTTTCTACGATTTCGATTGGGACAAACCAAAACCGGGAGATTCTGATTGTCAATGCCGGCGAAGGTGAGCTTACTGGAACCCTGATTCTTGTTCAGGATAGTACAACATTTACGCTTGTGCCTTCCGGGGCGTTCACGGTTGCTGCAGATGATACCCTCATCGCTGAGATAAGTTTTAATCCCAGCAGTGAATCAGCCTTTTCAGCAAGTGTCTTGCTCAGCAGCAATGATCCCAGTGATGCTGAAATTAGCGTTGCTTTGATAGGAAATGGCACAGCCATACCGGTCCCCGTTTTATCCCTGTCCCGCACTCAGATAAATTTCGGAACCATTCTCAGTAGCACCGAAATGCAACAAGTGATCACGCTTTCAAGTACGGGGACTGATACACTGTTGATCAGTTCCATAGCCGCAGATCTGGCTGTGTTCGATATAAACCAAACATTGCCACTGGTTTTAATTCCCGGTGATTCCGTCAACTTAACTATATCTTTCCAACCCGTGGTAGCAGGAACGTTTAGTGGGAGCATGACGATTAGCTCGAATAGTACCACTAGCCCTGATATGGTCAATCTACTTGGAATCGCAGAAGCCGTGGTAAGTTATGCGGCCTCAATTCAACCGATTTGGAACGCCAGTTGTGTGGGCTGCCATGGTGCCAGTGGAGGTCTCAGTTTGACCTCTTATGCAAACTTAATGGCAAACAATTCAAATCACGCTCCTGTTGTTACGGCTAGCAATGGTGCAACTAGTTATCTCATTAAAAAGCTCAAAGGCGAAGCTGGGGCGCGGATGCCTCAGGGAGGACCTTTTCTGTCCGCCGCCACTATTGCGAATATTGAAACGTGGATCAACCAGGGAGCACTGAACAATTGAAATCGATGATAACCATATTTGCGCTTGTGTTTGCCTGCAGCAGTTTGACTGCGGTGCCACGTTTTGCCATGATGGAAGATGTAAATTGTGCCAGTTGTCACACCTATCAGGGTGGCGGAGGCAGTAGGGCTTCCTATGGAAAAGACTATGCCCGTGAAAGCCTGGTCATGAAAGACATTAAATACCCTTGGGACAATGAGGGCAGTGAGTCCCCATTCAGCTTTGGTCTTGATACACGCTACCAGATGATTGCTGAGAGCGACAAAGATCTCCGGCAATTTCCCATGCAGTTTGCGGTTTATGGAGGCGCTGAATTCGGCAGGTTAATCTCTCATGTTGAAGTTAGCCGCATTCTGGAGGATTTTAGAGTTACTGGAAATGTAAGATATGAAGGTTTGCCCCTCGAAAGCTGGGTTTCAGTCGGCCGCGAATTGCCTGTAATGGGCTGGAGAATTGATGACCATAATGTGTTTACCCGAGGCGGAAACCTTACGACTCTGGGACTCTCAAGAGAAGGCATGCCCTACACACCATTTATTGAGCCACCCACACTGGTAGAATTTGGAACGGCGGCGCTGATTGGTCTGGAACTTACTGTGATGGCCGGCACGCCCTTTATTGGGGATGATGAAGTTCTAGACGAATCAATTTTTTCTGCAGTCAAAATGAAATATAGTTTTTCCACCCCTCTTTTTAGGGCTCAAGCTGGTTTGGCATTCCTTGATGAAAACCAGACTATCAATGCCACTGTTGCAAGTTGGGGTATCGCCAGCAATGGATGGGTGTGGTTAGGCGAGATTTCCCAGATGTCTGGTTGGACCGGGACGGACATCTCCAATTTTGCCAGTATGCAGCAATTGAGTTATCGTCTTTTTCAAGGGCTTGATATCATCGGTCGCTATGAATTTTTTGACCCCAACATGGATCTCTCAAATGGGGCTATTGTAAGAACGAGTCTTGGTCTCGAATTTTTCCCCATTCGGGGGTTGGAAGTGAAAATGAGCTATCGGACAAGTCAATTGGAGCTGCCTGATTCAACCCCAGATCCCCAATCACAAATCTTGAGTCAAATTCATTTGTATTTATAAGGTCAACTTTCTCACCGCTCGATTTTTATTCCTTTATAAAGATTGCATTAAAGTATTCGGATTGAGTCGCTGTAAATCAATCGCTACTATTCTCGTTCAATCGCTGGGTTTGCTAATATCCTAAGACACAGTTAAGATCAATCCCCAATAATCTAAGCGAAGTTTGGCTAACCTGAGTCTGTGTGCTTCCTACTCCCTAAGAAAGAATCTTTTCTCGACTAATAGTGTCACTCGATGGGCATTACGTGGAACCTTATTTTCATGATAAAAGCAGTAACATTTTCATGTTATCGATTTTTGCACGGGCTCAAGATTTCTTCCCCTTAGCAAAGGAGTTTCGGAAAACGATTGTGTGTGGTATGTAAAGTAATTATACTAACTCGCTAACCAACAAACCCCTTAAGGGAAGGAACTCGGAATGAAAAGAAGTAGTATTCTTATTGCTGCTCTGACTCTTATCCTTGGTTTTACGACCAGTACATATGCAAACGTATATGCCACAAATCTGGAAGTAAGTGCCACAGTGATAACAACCGGAGCAACAAACAGTAGCGTTGACATCTCGTTTCTATTAAACGAGGATGCAGATAGCGGAGTCGATGTAAAAATTTATAGTGGTGTGACACTTGTTCGTACCATTTCGCTGGCAACAGCGACAAAGGGAAGCAATTCCGTTACCTGGGATGGAATGGATGCCGGGGGCACAACCCTTCCCGACGGGGATTATACTTTTGAGGTGACAGCCGCAGATGATGGTCATACGGAATGGGACAAAATCAGTGATCCCTTAAAGACTGTTATGTATTCAGCCAAAGGTATTACTGTTAATAACAATCCAATGAGTGAGCATTTCGGGAAAGTTTACGTCTCCAATGGCAACCCCGGACTCAGTAACAATACCGGTGCATTCTATAGTGGCGACGGTGTCTATATTTTTAATGCCGTTCAGGATAGCCTCGATTTTTCTGATGGCGGTCTAGATTGGAGTGGGTCCAGCGACGCACCTGGAGAGAGTAGTGTTGGTGAGAATGATCAGGTTTATATTACCCATGACGGGAGTGACCTACTATATTCATTTGATCCAGCACTTAGCGCAGCTTCGGCAATAGAGGTTATTGGTGCCAGCAATAAGTATGCAGGTCAAGATATTAGTTCACACTTTATTCATGGAACTGGTGCAGATCGTGCTATTTATACCCTTAGTGATGTGTATGGTACATTCGATGGAGTGACAAAGTACACTATTGGTACTGACAATGTGTTACCAGCCGACTATACCGGCGAACATGTTGTGGCTCGTCCAAATAGTGGCTATGCGCAGAATGATGTCGCGGTTGATGAAGCGGGTAATATAGAGGTGGACCCCAAAAACTGGACAGTGGCTTAGGTG
>JABMOT010000221.1 GCA_013202385.1 Fidelibacterota bacterium | reverse complement strand
GATGGGGGAACCAGCGGTCTCGATCTTCTGCCTTTCTTCGACCAGGAAAATTCTGTTCTTATCATTGATGCCGTAAATTTCCATATGGCTCCAGGCACCGTTGGGGTTTTGAAGGATGATGATATTCTAGCCCAGCTGGATCCCAAAATATCTCTCCATCATCTTGGATTGTCCGATTTGATTAGCGTCAGTGATTTGCTGGATAAAAAGCCACACCGGATGACCCTGCTGGGAATTCAACCAGAGTCCATGGATAATCTGGATCTGGAAATGACTGCCACGATCAAAGGGGTGTTCGACAAGATCGTTCACAACGCGCTTGATTTACTCAAGGAGTGGGGAGTCGAATCCAGTAAGCGTTGAACTGAAAATTAAATAATACCGTACACGTTGTTCCACATGATTTAAGCCCAGACCCAAGGCCGATATTTGAATGAAAATCTGGTGAATAGCGAAATCCAAAAACCCTTGGCTTGATATTTGATCAGCTAAGCTATATGAAACTATTCAAAAATTCCCGATTATTTCAATTGGCATTATACCTTATTGCCCTGCATTCATTTCTGGTGGGTCTGGCTCTGATCGTCCTGCCCTTTGGCGTTCTCTCCTGGTTTGGCTTCACGATTGATCCCTATCGATTTTTTTCAACGCAGGGAGGCGTATTTCATATCGTCATGAGCCTGGCCTATTACCTGGCAGGCAGAACACCTCTGATGGAGAAAAGTCTATTACTTTTTATCATTTCGGCAAAATGGATGGCCTTCTTCTTCCTGGCAGCCTATTATTTGTTCATAGAAATGGTGCCGGTGATCGCCTTCTCAGCCGTGAGTGATGGTCTCATGGGGTTTATTGTCATGATGTTTTTCCTTGAACTTTATAGCACTGAGGAAAAAATAGTTGTCTGATCAACAGTTACCCACTCTTGTAATTACTGGAGCCTCTGGCTTTATTGGTCGACATTTTATTGAAGCCTACAAAGCGAATTTCCATATCTACGCTATTGCCCGGCGAAGTCAGCAAGAAGTGGGCATACCCCGCCACAAAAATATCACCTGGTTACTGGCTGATATAGCCGACCGTGGATCAATCCATAAAATAATGGAAATGATTCAGAAGGGGGGAGGGGCAGATTATTTTATTCACCTTGCAGCATTTTTCGATTTCTCCAATGAATCAAATGAAGAATATGAACGAACCAATGTAGTGGGTACTGAAATCATTTTTGAAGAGGCTGCCTGTCTGGATCTTAAGCGTTTCATCTTTGCCTCTTCACTGGTTGTCTCAGAATTTCCACAACCTGGGGAGCGACTTAATGAGAACAGTCCTCTCGACGCTGATTTTCCATACGCTGTAACAAAAATCGCCGGTGAAGCCATGGCGAAAAAATGGTCGGAGATTTATCCTTGCACGGTGGTGCGTTTTGCAGCTGTCTTCAGTGACTGGTGTGAGTATGGACCCCTGTACAAATTTTTGAATACATGGTCATCAAAGTCCTGGAAGTCCAATATTCTTGGAGGTCAGGGAAAATCAGCTGTACCTTATATTCATATCGTTTGTCTGGTACGCATACTTAATTCCATTCTTGACAATAGTGCGAAGTTGAAACCGCATGATGTTCTTATCGCCAGTCCTGATGAGAGCACCAGTCATCAAGAGTTGTATGACCTCAGCACCCGTTTTCTATATGGGAGTAGCCAAAGAGCGATTCATATGCCCAAAGTGCTTTCACGGATTGGTGTTCGTCTGTTCGATCTGGTCGGGCGGCTCATTGGCCATCGACCCTTTGAGCGTCCCTGGATGATGAAGTATATAGATGAGCGCATGGATGTGGATGCATCCTATACCAGGAGTGTCTTGAATTGGGAAATGATTTCTCGTTTTACACCTGAACGTAGAATTTTACATGTTATTGAACACATGAAAACCTTTCCTGTTGAATGGCACCAAAAAAATACACTGGCCTTGCATAAATCTCCTGATCGGCCGAATCTGATAATATCAGAAGCGTTGATGCATCATGAACATGAAATTCTTGAGGATTTGCAGGGTCATGTGCTGGATCCCCAGCATAGAGATAGATTTTTATCGTACCAGAATATGGATCCAGAAAAATTGACCTTTTATCTGAGCATCGTATTTAATCTGCTAAAGGTTTCCGTTCGTACTGGTGATCGGTTATCTTTAGCCAATTATGCACGCTTTATTGCCAGCATCAGAATCCATGAAGGATTTAAATTACACGAGGTTATCGATGTTTATCAAAGCCTCTCAGACAAAATCATCCAGAATCTCCAGAAACAGCTCTCCCACAAGAACCTCGAGCAGCGCATCCATGACGATATCGATCTGACGATCCAGATGGCTATTGACGAAATAGAAGATGCCTACGACCTTGCGATTGCACCCCCTTCCTATATTCGATTTCACGACAGATAGCTCGCTGTAATATACAATTGATCCTCTGGATCAATTTGGAGTGAATACATATGGGTCCCAGTAAACCACTTTCGACTGTATTGATAACGGGTGCTTCCGGTTTTGTTGGTCGTCATTTGGTGACCTATCTTTGCCCCACCAAACATGTCATAGCTTTTGCACGTCGGACTCAAAAAGCCGCAGGCATAGAGCCGCACCCCAATCTTGATTGGATCTTGGTCGATATCATGGACCAGGAGCAACTTGAGAATGCTTTTAGAAAAGCGAGCTCCGAACAAAACATCGATTATGTGTTTCATCTGGCGGCCTACTACGATTTTGGAGATCAGATTCATTCCGAGATCTATGAGAAAACCAATGTGGAAGCCACCAGAATTCTATTGGAACTCGCCGCTGAAACAAATATAAAACGTTTTATATTCACCAGCTCGGTGGTTGCCAGTAATTTTCCCGAGCCTGGTGTGAAGGTCACTGAACTCAGTCCACCATACGCAGATTTTCCCTACGCAATTTCGAAACGCGAAGGAGAGCGCCTGGTCAAGGAAGCGTCCAAATATTTTCCTTGCAGCATTGTGCGACTGGCCGCTGTCTATAGTGATTGGTGTGAATATGAACCTTTGTACAATTTTTTGAAAATTTGGTTGTCAGATCGTTGGGATGCGAGGATGATTCCGGGTCATGGTTCAATGGCAATACCCTACATCCATATAAGCTGCGTTATTACTCTGTTTCACTACTGTCCGGTTAAAATAAAGCCATTTGAGGTATAG
>JABMOT010000220.1 GCA_013202385.1 Fidelibacterota bacterium | reverse complement strand
TGAGCTACCGCCACCGCCTGTTCTCAGGACAGCCGCATTGGGTCCCAAAACGGCCAGGGTTTTTATCTTTTTTGTATCAAGAGGGAGTAACTGCCCCTGGTTTTTCAGGAGCACAATTCCAGCCTCAGCAACGCGGCGAGCGATATCCAGGTGTTCTTGAGTATGGACTGCCGCACCGGGTGGAATCTCATTCTCGAAAAGATCCATGGCAAACATGGCACGCAGCATTCGGCGCACTTTATCGTCCACTTTGGATGCTTTCATGCGGCCCTCACGAATCGCTTGAAGCACATTTTTTGGGTTCATATATCTGCCAGTGGGCATTTCAATATCCAGACCAGCGTACAGGGTGGGAACCACACTATGTACTGCGCCCCAGTCTGACATAACCAAACCGTTAAAGCCCCACTCATCTTTTAAAATGTCATTGAGCAACCAGGTGTTTGAACTGGCATACTGGCCGTTTAACCGGTTGTAGGATGACATGATTGCCCAGGTGTTGCCTTCTTGTACTGCTGCCTTAAAGGCAGGAAAGTAAATTTCTCTGAGAACACGTTCATCAACCCTGGAGTCCATTGAGTTACGTTCGAATTCCTGGTTGTTGGCTGCAAAATGCTTGGTTGTGGCAATCACTTGCTCGCTTTGTAACCCTTTAACCCAGGCCACTGCAGTTCGGGCAGCCAGATAGGGGTCTTCGCCATAACTTTCAAAATTTCTGCCAGCATGGGGGTCACGATGAATATTTACGCAGGGTCCTAAAAGCACATTCCGACCCTGGGCTTTGGTTTCCTTGCCCAGCACCTGCCCCAATTCGTAAACCAGAGATGTATCCCAGGTAGCGGCAATACAGACTCCGACTGGAAAGGCGGTCGATTGACCCCAGCGAACACCATTGGGACCATCGGTCATGCGTAAGACGGGGATACCCAATCTTGCTAAAGGCTTACTGTCAAATGCAGTCGTGTCACCGCCAAGCATATTCGCCTTTTCCTCAAGGGTCATCTTAGAAATGATCTGATCAATCTTTTTCTCAATGCCTGGATTCAGATTGCCGGCAACAAGACCTTCAAAGGCAATAATCAAAGTGAGCAGGGTGGCTAAAAGGTTGTTCATGCTGTTCTCTCCGCTAAAAAATCTTCCCCAGGAGCGACTGGGCAATTCAAGTTCTACTTCAGATATATTTATTTGACCTTAGAACCACAGATAGTCAACTGGTATGATCGGCAAATTGCAAGCCAAGGCCTGTTTAGAATTTTGTGCAGGCATCTGTGTGTCAGTTTCCTGCAAAGTGGGGGAAGGGAGACAGTGAATATGGCAGAATTGATTATGGATTACAACTCTATTAATAATAATCATATAGAGTGGAATATGGAAAGGCAATAACTTGATATCAAATACTCTAAATTGCGTACTGATGAAATCAGTTAAATCGCCCTGCAAGGAAGCCTGCACCCTTCAGGATAATTTCAAATGCTAATAATTATTAAATCGATTAGGCAAATGTTATCATTTTAATAGAATTAATGGGCAGATTTCAGCTCCGTTGTGAGAAGGGGTTTTCGAGCTTCGGACCCAGTAATCCCCTATATTTTCTTGAGAACTTTGCCCCCGCAGGCTTCGGTGAAGTCGCCATTTGCTCGAATGGGAATACCATTCACGATAACCCAGTCAAACCCTTCGGCAATTTGGTGTGGATTTTCAAAGGTGGCTTTATCCACAACACATTCAGGATCAAAAATCAAAATATCTGCTGCAAAGCCCTCTTGAAGGAGTCCCCTTTTTTGTTGAACAAGACCCAAGGTGGAGGCTGGCAATCCCGTCATTTTGTAAACGGCTTCTTCCAGGCTCAATAGCTTATTTTCACGCACATAATATCTAATTACCTTGGCGAAGGAGCCAAAGCCCCGTGGATGCCGCATAGTTGGGCTGCCGTCAGAGCAAACCATGATATATGGGTCAATGAAAAGACGATCCTGTAAATCCTGATCCATTACAAAATAGGCGGCGCTGGCTCCCTTTGGACCAATATCATCAATCAATACGTCCTCAAAGGGTTTATCCAATTCAACGGCAAGTTCGGCCAAGTTTTTCCCTGCCCAGGGTTCAGTCCCAATCAAGGTTGCTTCAGGGCCGTTACGGAGATTTACCCGTTCGCGCAGATATGTTGCCAATTCTGTCCGTTTTGATTGAACTACTTCAGCATAGTTGTAGGGTGGTTTAGCCCAGTCTGGAAATATGATTCCAATTCCAGTGAAACTGGCCAGGTAGGGGTAAATATCCGCCGTTACAAAAACGCCTCGATTGCGGGCTGTTTCCATTTGAAGGAGAATGTCTTCAGCTCTGGCCGCACCATGGCCATATACAACTTTTAGATGGGATATATTTACGGGGCAGCCGCCAGCTTTACCCTGGGCGATGAGCTCGGCAATGGATTGTTCAATGGCATCATTATCTTCATTTCGAGTATGACTATGAACCAGTCCACCCTGCTGTCCAACTGGTGTGGCAATGGCTTCGAGTTCACTTAAATTTGAAAAAGATCCGGGTTGATATTCCAAGCCTGTGGACAATCCAAAACAGCCCAGTTCCATGGCCTCATCCACAAGCGCTGCCATGCGCTGCAAATCTTCTGGCGAGGGATCAGGATTCAGTTTTACTCCAGAGAGATTACGAACCGTTCCGTGACCAACCAGGGTGGCAATATTGATTGCAGGATGGGCTTCCTCAACGCGAGCCATCCAGGCTGCTATGTCATCAGCACTTTCCCCATCCTGACCGAGAACAATGGTTGTGACACCCATACCTGAAAAATTTCTGAACTTCGGGGTCCTGGTAGGATTTCCGTGTGCATGGCTGTCTATAAATCCTGGGGTTACCACTTTTCCCGTGGCATCAAGAACTGTCTTTACCTTGAGTTTGTGAACATCAAGATTCCCTATCTGGACAATCTTTGAGTCTTGGATGAGTAAATCGGCAGCACTGCCTGGGCTGCCTGAACCATCAATAATAGTCCCACCTTGAATAAGGATATCATAAGTAATCATAGCATCACCTTGGTCTTGAATATTTATACAAGTTGTTAAAAGCAGGATTAGACCCAGACTGTTAACCATAGCGAGTTTCATAAAGGCACCCCGAAAAATTCTGAACCAATGACATGTAAAATCGTTTTGCGTGTCGTCAAATTGGGTTTAAAAATCAGGAGAAAGATAATTCAGACAGAGGTTTGTCCAATGAAATATGGAGCTACCTCGCCAGCAAGCTTTGGGTGAAAACGTATTGATTTCCTTGCACGATGCCTCGGCTTGAGTGACTGAAATCACAGTACCCGAGATATCTATTAATCATGATAATAAATGTCAAGATATGTATAGGAATCGGAAGTTCTAAATTTATGATCTGACCCGCAATGAAATCGTGTGAGCATTGTGGAATTGAAAATGAGATTCGGATTTAAGAATGAATAAATTTTTTGACTTCAGGGCTAATTCAATAGATGGCGAGACCTTTGAGATGTCTCGATATCAGGGCAAGGTAGTTCTGATTGTGAACACAGCCAGTAAATGTGGTTTCACTCCCCAATATGCCGGATTACAAGCATTGCATAATCGCTACCACTTGACCGGCCTTGAGATTCTTGGTTTTCCATGTGACCAGTTTGGAAAGCAAGAACCTGGTGATGCAGAAACGATAAAAAATTTTTGTACGGACAAATACGCTGCCAGTTTTCAGCTTTTTGAGAAAACTGAAGTCAATGGCAAAAATGCCCACCCCATATACAAATATTTAAAACAAGAGCTTCGTGGCAGTCTGGGACGCCCTATACGCTGGAATTTTACCAAATTTCTCCTGGACAGAGAGGGCAAGCCAATCAAACGCTTCGCACCTAATACCACACCTGAAAGCATTGAAAGTCACATTGTGAGGCTTTTGGATATCCCTAAAAGTGCTGGGGTCAAAAGGCTTCTTCTTTAAGATCAATTGGGCAACTTGAAAATTTCCCCGTGAGCTGAAATCTTCAGAAAAGTCTTGTGCTTTAATAACCAGACCAGGCAAGCTCTCAGCTCAAATGTAGGTATAAGATTCTCAGTCCGATTCCTATGAGAATGAAGCCCCCAAAAAGCTCGACGCGCTTTCCCGTTAGCTGACCAGCGAAGGTTCCTACCCATACCGCCATTACAGACATAAGAATGGTAATCGTGCCTATGAGCAGACAGGGGAGTAGGATGTCCATATTCAACATGGAAAAGCTTAAGCCAACTGCCAGCGCATCTATGCTGGTCGCAATGCTCAGTGTAATTAAAACCCAGCCTTTGGTGGGATCAATGGACATCCGTTCTTCAGCGGAATCAAGTCCAGAATAGATCATTCTTGCGCCTACAATACCGAGGAGGGCGAAGGCGATCCAGTGATCCCAGGTGCTGATATAGCCTACCACCGTTCTACCTAACATCCACCCAATAGCCGGCATGCCGGCCTGGAATAATCCAAAATGGAATGCCAGGCGAAACACAGGTCGTATGGATTTTGTGTATCCGGCGGCGGCGGCGGCCATGGAAACAGCAGCAGCGTCCATTGCCAATCCCAGGGATAAGAGGACTATTTCAATAAGTGTCATTTTACATGATAATCCAATTTAGCGAGAGTGGAAGTGATATTGGTAGGAATTGACAGGAGACCTCAATTCAAAGACAAAATCATTTTCATTTTATAGTTAGCGTCCGATATTGTCAGCAATAATAATTAATTACATGAAGGAGGAAACATCTGATGATCGTGAGATTGTATTCTGTTTTACTCATAGCAGTTTTTGCTTTTGGCGGAGACGTTTCAGTGGTTATCACTGAAAAAACGGTTAATGATTTTATTTCTGAAGTCGGTCCCGTAAGTGGGAAGGGTAAGAGCAAGGGGATTAACTATAATTGGAAAGTAAAAACTGCCAGCTTCGTTTTTGAGCCCGGAGCAGCAACTTTTATTGCCACAGTTGATCTGGATGCAGGCGTTTTCAAGATTAGTGATAAGGTTAACAGTAAAGTGGATGTGTCCTACGACGCTGAAAACAACAAAATCAGTATGGAAGTGGAAGAGGCCATCTTTAAAATTTACATAAAGGTGCTGGGTAAAAAAACCAAGGTTGGGCAGGTGGATATCGCCAAGTACTACAAACCCAAATTCGAGTTTAATGGACCCCAGCCCATCCAAAATATCATCGAAATGGAAGTTGGAAACAACAAGCTCCGCGAGATTGCTGTTTCCATGGTTGGTAGTGAGTTGGTGGTGGAAAAAGATCAGATTACTGTATCAGCGAATTTGCAGTACAAGGGGCGGGATAAGCAGTAGTCTGTGGACACCTCCGGCCAAGCTAAGCATTAAGAGAGATTTAGTTGTTCGAGAGGATTTGATATGCCAGTATCTGCAATTGTGATTACACTGGCTATGATTTTTTACACGACCGCAACGTGGTGGGAAAAGCTGCTGAGTAGATTACG
>JABMOT010000219.1 GCA_013202385.1 Fidelibacterota bacterium | reverse complement strand
AGCTGTTGCACTGATTGAGCAGATCAGGGCATTTGATAACTAGCGAATGCATGGATCAAGCATAGCTGAAATTGTTGAGAGACTGGGATTGCACGTTTTCTTCTTCAAGAGCGCATCAATCGCTCTAATAAGCGGGACTATGCAGTTAGCCGGGAAAGGGGACATAGCCGCCAATCAGACCCATAGTGTTTTCCTTACCAAAAGGACCATGAATTTCGTTCAGCTCTCAACACTACCCTTGGATTTACCAAGCTAATGCTGATGATATCTGGAGTGACCCCTGAGCAGCTTGAAAAGTTGAACATCATCTCCAATAGAGAGTGTTAAGTTGGACGGTTATGAATTGAGGGATTTTTCGCCTGATTTGGTGGAGAAATTGCGAGAAACCTCAACTCTGCTGGGTGATCATGCTTGTCTGGAGACCGTGGGAAGGATCGGCGACCTTAACTGGTGCATAACTGAGAAATTACGTAACCTTGTGACTGGACCGAAGTGCAAGGCTTTACTTAGAGACCTGGGTCAACGCGCTTGGAGGCAGTCCAATTGAATCAAGAAAAACCAAACCCCGTTACAGCTGCTGAAATTATGGTGGTTGATGATGAGCCTTCGGGACTCAGATTGCTGTCGGAGATATTATCTGGCGGCGGATACAAAGTCCGCTCAGCCGTTGATGGTGCATCAGCACTAAAGAGCGCAAAGGACCGATTACCCGACTTGATCCTGCTGGATATTTTAATGCCAGGGATGGAAGGGGTTGAGGTTTGTCGTCGTCTCAAGGCTGATCCCCAAACAAAAAATCTTCCGGTTATTTTCCTAAGTGCCTTTGAGGAAACAGAATTGAAGGTTCAGTCTTTGGAAGCTGGCGGTTCGGATTATATCACAAAGCCTTATGTGGCCATGGAAGTTCTGGCTAGAATAAAAACCCAGCTTGAAATTTATGGTTTACAGAAGAAGCTGGTAAAACAGACTGCACTTTTAATTTCTGAAATCAGCGACCGAAAGCAAACGTTAGAGATTTTACGCCTCAGAGAACGTCAGCTCACTTTGATTCATGAAAGTGTCACTGATATCATTTTCGTAATTGGTGTGGAGCCGGATAATCAATTCAGGTTTCTTTCAGTTAATGACAGCTTCACGAGAGAGACTGGCGTGCCTAAGGACCAAGTTATAGGTAAACTTTTTCAGGAAGTTATTCCGGAATCGGCGCAATCGCTGGTATTAAGCAAATACAAACAAGCCATTCAAAAAAGGGAAGTCACTCATTGGGAAGAAATCTCCACCTATCCTAAAGGGACAATTGTCGGACTTGTTTCGGTGTCCCCAATTTTTGATTCGAGAGGGGAATGCAAACGACTGATCGGGACAATACACAATAACACCCAGCGTTCACAGAATGAAAAGGTTTTGCGTGAGAGTGAAGAAAAGTTCCGAATTATGTTCAATAGTGGAAATGACGCCGTATTTGTTCATCAGCCTGAAAATGATCCAAACACATTCATTGAGGTGAATGATATAGCCTGCGACTCCCTCGGTTATAGTAGGGCAGAATTGCTCCAGATGCTGCCTTTTGAAATCACCGATCAAGAGCCTGAAGTTATCAACGGGGTTCTGCAGGAAATAATGAGAGAGGGAGGGTCTGTATTCGAATCAGTTCATGTCACGAAAGCGGGTAAAAAATTTCCAGTTGAAATAAGTACCCAGAAATTTGAATATAACGGAAAGCCTACGTTTATTTCCTTTGCCAGAAATATCACGGATCGCAAGCAAGCGGAAGCTCAGCGTTTGCTTCTTGAAGCCCAACTGCGCCAAGCGCAAAAACTGGAGGCTGTGGGAACCATGGTTGGCGGTATTTCCCATGAGCTGAATAATATTTTGCAAAGTATGTTTCTATATGGAGGATTAGTCCAGAGAATGCTTCCAGAAGATAAAAACCTCAGGGCAAACTTTCAGCATATCCTTACAGATGGCGAACGAGCCAGAGACATTGTAAAACAGATCCTGACTTTTAGTCGAAAGAACAAGGTAGACCTGCAGCCCTATGCCATTCATGATATTGTCCTTGAAGCGCTTTCATTCATGCGGAGTGCTCTGCCCCCAAATATAGATATTCAGCAGGATATCGACATGAATTGTGGATTGGTTCGGTGTGACAAAACACAGATTCACCAAATCATTATCAATCTTTGTAATAATGCTCAGCAGGCCATGGAAGAAAAGGGCGGAACACTCAATGTTAGTTTAAATCAAATTCGGGCATCCTTAACTAAGGGTGACCCCAAAACCGATGTATTGGAACTCATAGTCAGCGATACAGGGCATGGTATAGATCCCACGGATCTGGAAAAGATATTAGATCCATTCTTCACGACCAGGCAATTTGGGCGTGGCACAGGGCTCGGGCTTTCTGTAATTCATGGGATTCTGGAAATGATGGGTGGGAAAATAGCTGCTAGCAGTGAACCCGGAGTTGGAGCCAAATTCCAGCTTCTTTTTCCAGTGATAGACCGAGTTGACAGGGAACTCGTTCCTCCACCAATCGAAATCCCAGTAGCTAATGAACAAACTATACTGCTTGTAGACGATGAAGAGAGTATCCGTATAGCAACTCAGTTAGCACTCACTGAGAAGGGCTTTGCGGTGGAATGTTTGTCTGATGGTGAACAAGCTTTAAAATTTTTCAAAGCCAATCCTGATAAATATGACTTGATTGTGACTGATCAGTCCATGCTAAAAATGTCTGGAACGGATTTTTCACGCGAAATCCGGAAATCAGGATCGAATATTCCCATTCTCCTTTCAACGGGTCATTTTGATGTCGAGAGCAAAAAAGAGTATCAAAATATGGGTATCAGTGGCATCATCCAGAAACCTTGGACGGTTGATGAATTGATGGAGCGGATTATTAAGGAATTGAAGGTTTTCAATTTGAAATATACCACGCTTGGGTCGAAAGAATAAATTGCTATACGAACTAATAATGACACCCACAACTGATGTCAAATAGGTCTGAATATCAGACTAAAGATCTGTTGGTGTCGCAAAATGCAGCGCTGTAGGTGATGAAACAAAAGTGGCAGAAATGAACATTTGCGTTGTTGCAAAGGATACTCATCCATGGGCTTGAATTGCAGACTGAAATGGGGATAATTCCGGTTTAGGTCGCCAGAAGTTCTGCTTTAATATGAAACAAGTTTTATGCTCCTGAGGAATTCACAAAAGGCTCGATAAACAAGCCCGTAATAATGTGGAATGTTCGAATAAGCAGACCGGATTTAGCGTATGTCTGATTGTACCCAGATTTTCATGATCTGGTTTTTTGATTACATATTAGGAATCGGCAAAACTTACAAACTTTCCTCTTTTTGTTCAAACTTGCAGGAGTAAATTTAAACCTCGGATCTCCCTTATGATCTTATGGTTTAGCTCAATAAAATTACATATAATCACATAAGGAGTACATCATGGAAACCGTTGAACAACAACACACACACGCCCATTCCAAAAGCGATAGCCCGGAGGGCATCCACCTTTGTTACATCTATAATAAGGATGAAGAAAGGGCTAGTACAATGGCGAAATTTGTCGCCGAAGGACTAAAGGCAAAAAACAAAGTTCTCTGTATCGTAGACACCCTGAACCCCCACGATATTAGCGGTGAGCTTAAAAAACTGGGTGTTGACGTCGGAGCTTTGAGCAATGATTTTGCAATAAGCGACAATGATACATCATATTGTCCCGAAGGAGCCTTTGAACCGGACAAGCTTTTGGCTGGAATCGGTGTCCATCCCGTAATGCTGATTCAAGGACAAATTGTTAAGAATCCATATTTTATAGCCCCGGATATATTTATGAATCAATATTATGCCAGAAAAGATTGAAAAGAGGGCTATTTCCCCCAAAGTTAAAACCAAGATTATTGGTAAAATACTTTTCCTACAATCGACAATTCACGCCTTGCCGAATGACAAGGTTTTGGCAGAATTTTTATGTCGTGGATTGGAAGATCTACCTCATGTTCACATGATTGCCGTGAATTTAGAGGGATATTTAAAATCGTCTGATCCAACATTAAAACCAGAAATCTTTTCAAATATATACGGTAAAACCTGTGATAAAGCAGCTGAATTAGGAAAAATTGCCGGACTTCAGAAAAGTGAGCTGTTTGATGAAGACTCTTTATGTGTTCACATTCAGACGAGTCGTTTTCGCTACGGCTGCTTTCTGATTGTCTCTAAAAACATGGTTGAATTCATGCCCTACCTACCCTTTATTGAAAGTTTGGCAAATACTACAGCCCTTAATATCGAAAACCGAAAGAACACAGACACATTAAAACAGCTTAATGAAGACCTGAGAGGGCATAAAAAGAAACTTGAATCAAAGGTCATTAAACATACGGAAGACTTAAGAAATAGAAATCAGGAATTGAAAATTGAGATTAGAGAACGCAAGCAGGCGAGAGAGGACCTGCAAGAAAGTGAAACCAGGTTCAGAACCATTACCGAACATTCTCCGGATGCCATCTTTCTCACAGATCAACAGGGTAACTATACATATGTAAACCAGGCAGCCTGCGACCTCCTGGGATATTCCCATGAAGAATTGACAGAAATGCATATCTCCGATATTGCAGAAATTTCTAAAATTGATGCTGGCCGAAATCAGTTTCAGGAAATTCTGCAAAGGGGGAGATTATTCACGGAAACCACTCTGGCCAGAAAAGATGGGACTGTCATTCCAGTAGATCTCAATACTGTGGTCCTGCCCAATGGTTCTGTATATGGGAGCTGTAGAAATCTGACGAAACGCAAGCAGGCAGAGGAAGTCCTGATACAACTAAATAAAGATCAGGCAAGCTTGTTAGAGATCAGCAAGTTACTCACTTCTTCACTTGACATGAAGACTTTGCTACAAAATGTCATCGACCAGTCAGTTAGTCTATGTGATCTGGATACAGGCGCAATATATCTTGTCCAGGGAGATGAATTATTTATTGGGGCAGCCTCACCTCCCATACCTGCGGATTTCCCAGAAGTATTCAGGCATACCACTATAGTTGAACACCCTAACATAGAGAACGCCCTCTCCGCCCGCAAGCCTCACGTTCTTCCAGACTTGGCGGTAGCAGATCTCTCCCCTGCGGAAGAGGCTATCAGAGATTCGCGCAATATGCGATCGCTTATATATGTGCCACTCACGATCAAAGGACAGGCTGTCGGTGTGCTAATCCTGGGCACGGTAACAGAAACCCGGTCTTTTACCGTGCATGAGCTTAACCTATACCTCACCTTATCCAACCAGGCTGCCCTGGCAATAGAGAACGCCCGACTTTTTGAAGTAACCCAGCACAACGTGCTTGAATTGGAAAAGACCATCCTTGAGCGCAAGCAGGCAGAAAAGGCACTAGGAGCATCAGAGGACAGATTTCGACAATTATTCGAACAATCACCTTACAGCATTCAAATCCTTTCACCAGACGGTTTTACGAAGTTAGTAAACCCAGCCTGGGAAAAAATATCCGGTATTCCCGCAGATGCCCTCAAAGGCTATAACATGTTAGAAGATAATCAGCTGATTGAGAAAAGGTTGATGCCATATGTTTTGAAGGGCTTTGCTGGTGAAATTACAGATGTTCCAGCCGTAGAATATAATCCTGTAGAAGCAGAAGCACTTAAAGCTACCAGAATGGTTCAAGGTTGGGAAAAAAGATATCTTGCCGCAAGGTTTTTCCCAATATTTCAAGAATCTGGAGAAATACATGAGATTGTTCTGACGCACGAGGACGTTTCTGAACGTATGAATGCTGAGGAGAGATTGCTGGAGAGTGAAGAAATGTATAGAATGTTGTTTAACGGCTCTGCCGTAGGGATAATAATTTCCCAGGGCAACGATATCGTTTCAGCCAATAAAGCGTGTACGGATATTTTTGGTTATGACAATTTAGAAGACTACCTGCGAATTCCTTTAATGGATCAAGTTGCCCCGGAAAGCAAAGCGATGATCCTGGAAAGGAATAAGAAAAAACAATTGGGTGAATTTCTCGAGCCGCGATATGAATACAAGATTATCCGTAAAGATAAAGAAATAAGAGATATTGAGATTACAACAGTTGAAATAATTATTAGGGATGAAAAATATATCCAGGGGTCTTTTCATGACATCACCGAGCGCAAGAAGGCTGAGCATGCTATAGCTCAACTCGCAGCTACGCTGGAAGCAGCCCAAGAAATGGTCAAATT
>JABMOT010000218.1 GCA_013202385.1 Fidelibacterota bacterium | reverse complement strand
GAGATGCAGTGGTCCCCGGTGGCATTTTAGCACCAGTATACAAATCCTTCACCTTCACCGACTTCTCCTCAGCTGATTTTTCAGGTGGAACTCTTGATATTACCATCAATAATGACATGGTGATCGCCCTGGGGAATCCTATCGATATTCAATTGCGTGAAGCGATTGCAGGTGATACGACAGATATAGTTGGTGGATCAGTCCATTGGGACACCCCTATTGATCCTCAAACAGCGAGCACCCGCAGTATAGATCTGACTGGAAAAACCCTGCCAGGAGTTATTCTGGTACTCGTTACTGGATCCACAATAGGATCAGATGGCATCTCCATTCCCATCAATGACAACGCACGAACCTCTAGTTTTAACATTGATATTTCCGGTACTGGATTAAGGGTAACCAGTGCCACCGCTAAGGTGCCGGCTCAGAGCATCGATGAGACTGGAAGTATCGCCATGGCTGAATCTGAAAATATCATTCAATCTGCAAAAATAAAAGTGGGATCACTGAAAGTTGAAGTTGACAATGCTATGGCTGTCGCCTCTGAAATGGTGATCAGCATAACTTCTCTGGAAGACCCTTCCAGTGCTGTCTTCACCACAACGGTTCAAATCCCTGCCCATTCAAATATTGCCGATATTAGTGATATTTCAGGATACAGTTTGGTGATGTCGACGACGACTCAAGAAGTGTTATATAGCTATGAGATTACCACTGAAAATACGGGTGACAGCTTGGTTACCCTTGACCAACAAGACCAGGTGTCTGTAACCATAGCCTTGTACGGCGATTCTGAAGGTGAAGACCTTTATTTTGGACGGATAACTGGAATTATCGAAGCGCAAAATATTGAAGAAACAGGCGAAATAGCAATTAGTTCCAAATCAAAATTGCTATTCGCAGATATATCAGTAGGCTCCTTATCAATTACAATAGATAATCAGATAAACGCATCTGGTTTTGCTGGCTTACCTTCAATCGAGTTGACTATTCCCCAATTAGTCGATGCCAACTCTAATGCCTTAAATGGGATTCTCACATTGGAGGCCACCCCTATTGAAAATGTCCTTACGTTTGATCTGTCAGACTACAACCTTGTTTTTCCAGACACAGCGTCCCAGGTTCTCGCCTACACCACGTTGGTCACCACTCCCGTTGGTGAAGTAGGTCGCTATGGTTTGGAAGATTCCATCTTTGTTAATATTGTTGTTTCTGATATGGAATTTGCATCTGTTACAGGGTTTTTTAATCAGGACGATATCGTTGACTCCAGCGAAATTGTTTTGAATGAAGGCACCAAACTGATTGAAGCCATTTTTGAAACAGGGAATTTTGCTTTGACCATGACCAATCGGATCGGTGTTGTGGCTGATATTGATTTCCAGATCGATGAATTTATAAATCGTACAACCTCTCAACCGCTCCAGATGTCTTTTAGACTTGAAAATATTTCCACACCTCAGGTATCATCCTTGAATCTGTCAAATTACATGCTGGCCTTTGATTCAACTGATTCAGACCAGGATCAGAGTATCCATTATGTGTCTAAAGTTTCACTGGAAGCAGATGAGGAGATGACACTCACTTTTGGTGATTCTATCAGCATAGATGTGAATATTACTGAACTGGCCATGGAGAGCGTCACGGGGATCATAGAGCCAGATACGTTGATAATTGACCCGGACACTGTGTCATTCGATTTGCCTGATCTGGTATCTGACTTAATGTTTGAACATGTAAATATCGATATCGATTTCAACAGCACTTTTGATATCCCCATTGATTTGAGTCTATTTTTGTCGGGAACGGATTCACTTGGCTATACTGAAACGATTGAAATTAGTCATACACTCACGCCAGGTAATGATATTGTTCATATTGATGCTGCAGATCTCCTTAACATTCATCCTGAATCGATCATCTCAAGCGGTATTGCTATCGTGGGTGATGGCATGAGTGAATCAAGGATTGCCAAAGGACAAGGAATGCATCCAACCATGTACATCAACGTACCTTTCTCCCTCATTATTACGGATTCCCCTAATCTGGATCTGGAAGCCAGCAGCATAGAATCACCATTACCAGAAGATCAGACGGTAACCCTGGAAAAATTCACGCTCTTCGCCGATGTCCTCAATCTGTTTGAATTCGGCGCCATAGTGGTGGTCATGGCGAGTAACGATAGTCTTGCTTTTGATAGTCTGGCAATAGAAGCTGGAACTGCACCCCCGGCGGATACCCTGTTTTCATTGGAACTCCTGCCCCTTGAAAATGCTGATCCAGATATAGAGGCAGAAATTACTGAGGTCATTTTATCCCGTGACAAGCTCACTTTACTGGAGAATAAATTATTTTTGAAACCCGATGTCCAATTATTAGGACGAACAGACGCCGAAGGGAATAGTTTGCCATCAAGATTTTTTACCACTGATTCCCTTACTTTGCGAACCTGGGGTAGTGTATCCTATACCGTAAATGGGGAGGAGCTCTAATGAAAACGCTAATTAAATTCCTGCTATCACTCACCCTTTCCAGTTTTCTCATGGCCCAGGTTGATAGTACTGCAATAGACTCGAGCCAAACCTCGCCACCGGAAGCTGCTGTTGAAGTTACCGTCGAAGTTGCCGATTCACTTCTTGCTCCCGCTGAAGATCTGGTTAGTGAAGATTCTACGGTCACGGAATTGATGGTTTTGGACTCAACTGGACTTGATAGCAGCTCAATAGCTGAAAGCGAACCATTTGAAATTTCAGAACCTGAAATGGTATTGGTCCAAATAGACCCTGAACCCATCGTGGTCGCTGGTTTAATGGCTATCGGTCCCATTTACTTCTGGTCCAATGACGGCTTGCAGGGGTTGAATTTGACTTCCCTTCCCTATCTGACGCTACTGGACCCAACATTGATTGCCATTAAAGCAAATGACTGTAATGATCTTATCTGCCATTTACTGGCTACGGAGAGTAGCGGTGTCGATTATGTGGTTGTCGTCCCTGAGGATGACGCCAACTTTCGGATTTATGACACAAAGACAAAAGTTGTGGTTTTTGAGTCATCCCGCGATGAGCTGCTTTCAGAACTTGATAGATATTTGAAGGAGCTCGCAGGGACAAATTTAGTTGCTGTCGCCGAAGAAGAGCCGATTCTCGACTCTCTCATGGCCGCTGATATTGATCCGAATGCACTAATAAACGCTGCAAGGGCTGATTTCCTAAAGGTCAAACGACACCAGTTCCGTTCCATGGATGAACTCTTTTCCAATGCAGCCAATCTGGCACGGGATTATAATGCGAAGTGGTCAATAAATTTCTTCCCTGATTTTAAAATTGGGATTCGTAACTCATTACTCACGCCCGGCTGGTACACAAAGTGGTGGACAACTGGTGATCACTGGGATGATGCAACCAAGGATGAATATCTCGCTACCTTGGTAAATGAGGAAATTGTTTTAAATATAGCCCCAGAATTCCATACGCTATTTGGGCTACGGATTGGTCGATTCGGTCTGAATATTTCAGGGAAATCCCATATTAAGCTCATCCTTCCTGGCAGTATTCCATCAACACTGATACCCGTTCTACCCATGCAAGACTGGACTCTGAATACTCCTATTGAAAACGGTGGCGTAGAGCTTGAGGCAATTCCATTTGTCTTAAAATCGACGCTTTCATATGGTCACCCCCTTTCAACCACTTACGGCGATGTCAAGGTTGGCGTGGGGGTCAATATGTACACAGCTGCCGGATACATCCATTTTGTGAGTGAAGATCTTTCCATCACCTTTACGGAAGACTCAGTTATGGCAACCGCATCTGGTGAAGCCTGGGGAACCTACGCTGATGCACAGGGACATCTGGATGATCCCAATTTAAGTAATTACGATCCGATGAACACACTCTCAGATCCAACTTTCGGACTCGATGTAGGTGCGATCATGGATTTATATCCACTCTTAAATCGAGAAGTTGAACTACAAGTATCAATACGCAATATTGGTGCGAAATATTCCTGGTCTGGCTTGAAACACGAAGCCTGGACTTTTGAACAGATAGGTCCCATCCTGAGTGATTCAGATAGTTTGGAGGAATATCAACATTCCGAATCAATCTTGCTTGATAGTAAAAGGAATTATGATATTGATATTCCAACCGTCATAAATATTGCTGCGTTTTATCAGCCACTTCCCCGAATACTTGTTGGCGCTGGAATTGAAAAGGCTTTTACAGATGAGGTACGATTCGGGTATAGTCCCGATCTGGAAATCTATTATCAAGCCAATTTTTTCGCTACGGATTGGATTGACATTAGCTACTACCATCAGACAAAGTACGGGGATCCAGTCCATACATTTGGGACTGGCTTTCATTTTGGTTTTCTTGATACCGGTCTTTCGCTATCATTATTCAATGGGCTCAATGCTGAAGCCAAAGGCATTGGGTTCGGGTTTAGAAGCAGCCTCCACTTCTAGAATATTTATCTTTTTAGGGACAAAAAAGGCCAGGAAATTCCCGGCCTTTTTTAGAATCAGTTATCCTGTATTTATGCTGGTCTAACCTGTTGCCTGGCAGTATAAACGAAACCCAGGGTAGCAACTGAATAGAACTCATAGTCATGATCAAAAAGAGTGCGATGATCCATAACTTCTACGAAACCCTTAAAATGTCTCTGGGGAAATGCAGGTGGCATGATTCGTGTGCTGTAAATCTTATAACCAATATCATTTGTTTCAACATAATTGAGACGCATATGATTTCTTAACCCTGGTCCATCCAACCGAGGATGATACCCTAAACGACTGGTCAGACGTTCAGAGGCTCCTGGCACATTATTGCTCACAAGAATATTGATTCTATTTGTTCCTGAGAGCGAAAGGAGTAATGGCCTCCTTCGATCATATAACACGGATGCAAAATCGGTCATTACTCTAACAGAATCTTCGGTCACCCACTCCATTGCTTCAATATCAACAGAATTGCCAGATTGGCTGTAGGCATGTGTCATTGCCACAGGTAGCCATTCCTCTTCACCTGCCGCAGTATGACGTTTTCTATATGCTACGCGACGGTTTGATGTCATATCAATTGGCTTCTCACTGAAGCGTACCGAATCCCCACGTTCAAAATGATCTCGATTCGTCCAGACTCTTTGGAATTGCCTGATGTGAAATGTTCCTGTTATGTGGTATGTGATCAGAGCTAACGCAGAACTATCATCTTCAACTTCTATGATGACTTCTCGCGTTTCACTCATATTTCTGCGACTAAATCTCCAAACATAATTGGAGTCTCTTAAGCTTTCGGTTACAATTGATAACCCCTCTGGAGACGCTTCAGTTACCCACTCCAGCGCAAAATCATCATCTTCAATATCTTCCATGCCATCAATGCCATACGTACTATCGTCTGCGGCAATGATTCTCATGAGAGACGCTTCTATGGAAGCAGTTTTATCTGCCTCATTGACATCGCATGACCAAAATAGTCCGCTGAATACCATTACCATTAGTACAACATATTTTCTGCTCATTCTATTGCTCCTCTCCTCATCATTTACGGTCTTTTTGTCCGACGTTTTTGTTCACCAGTGCCATGGCGTTCATTTTTCATATATTCCCTTAACTCACTCCTGAAACGCGTTTCAAAACCAAGATACAAAAGTTGTTGTTTTGGTGTGAGATGCTCAGGGAGGGCTGTTAGAAAGTCATGCTTGATTTGATGGACTTCATCTTGTTTGGCGGAATACCTTTTAATATACTTATCGACTTCCCTTTGCGACACTTCGCCCGCCGTCATGAGGGTGTGACCCTCCTTGGCAAGCGCTGCCATTTCTTTTTGAATATCACGAAGTTTTCGCTCATGTATTTGAACCAGAGGTAAAAAAGTAGCTACCTGGTCTTCACTTAGCTCAAGCACCTCAGTAAGTTTCCAGATTCGGACAGCATCCATGTTTTTGGGACTAAAACCGCCGACTTTCGGTGGTTCCTGAGCAATCGAGTTGCCCATAATTAATACAAAAATCAACCAGGTGTAGTTGCGCATTTTACGCCTCCTTTAAATAGACCACTAGTGCTTCCAGATCGGTTTCATCCAGTAACACCTCGGCATCAGAAATATATGAATAGTATGGCTCGTCGAAGAGATAATCTACACTTTGTTCATAAAGCTCCTCTTCCCGAGCATCTTCAAGTTTGTTTTCCTCCGTTTCAGTCCAAGTGTACTCCCAACCAGCCATGAACAGTTCCCCTTCATGTAAAGGGGCGTCTTTCCCCTGGTTCGGGAAGATTGCCATGACCATCAAAAGCAAAAGAACCACAACCGGACTGGAATAAATAAATTTTCGCTGAACCGCCCTCTTTTTTATCCGAGTGTGTGTGCTGGAAATCAGCGCATCGATATCAAGTTTGGCAACATCATCAACACTAGATAAACCTTTACTAATAAAATTTTCTACTTTGTCCATGTCAGGTTACCCGTTCTTTTATATATTTTTCGATTCGTTTTTTCCCTTCATGAAAATGCACTTTCGCCGCATTTTCCGAACAACCGAGGGCCGTGGATATTTGGGCGAAGGGTAGATCTTCATAAAGGCGAGCCATAACTACCGCATGCTGTCTTGGTGTAAGCATATCAAGACTTTTTTCAAGCAGGGTAGAATGAAATTTCTGCTCCGTTTCTTTCTCAGGATCAGAACCGGAAATCAAGATCTTTAGCTCGTCGATAAGGGAAAATCCCCAACGTTTTCTTCGCTTTAACTGATTGTAAGATAAGTTAATTGCGATTCTGAAGATCCAGGTTTTAACACTGGAATTCCCTTTGAACTGGTGACTCTTCTCCCAGACTCTCACAAACGTATCCTGTAATATATCCTGAGCATCTTCAACATTGGAAACAATGCGCAGGATAAAACTATTCAATTCTGGAGAATAGTGGCGCATAAGCTCATCGAACGCCAGCGAATCCCGGTTTTGCACTTTTTCAAATAGCACTATATCTGCGTTTTTTGTCATCGCTGAGAGTTTAGAGATGCTTTCACTTGAAAAGGTTAAGACGCCAGTAGTATCCTGGTGGCAATCCGATTAATTATCGAAAACCCAAATGAGTGAGAAGTAACGAAAGCGGGTCTCCGGTATCTGATTTGCCATAATACTGAAATTCGGATTCCAGGAAAAATCCCCATATTGTGACCATACATCGTCATGTAATATGTTGCTATCGGTAAAGCCAATAATCACATCGCTTACCTCTGCAGAAATTGTATAATTCAAAAGATGCAAAACATCTTCGCCAGGAAAAATCGAATTGACTGCCAAGCTTGTTTCACTCTGGAGAATGCCTGGCTGTGTTTCCAGATAGTGATTTCCCCAGAGCTTAAGGTGGCTGTGGAGAGCACCACTAAATAAAGTGATATCCTGATCCAACTGCCAGGTCAGCATTTTATTTGCAAAAATCCAGTCTGTAGATTGATTTACCATCGCAGCTCCAAAAGAGGCTTGCATCCGCCAGGGAAACTGAAATTGTGCTTTCCCATGGTAACCTTTCACATCTTTGCTACCAGCTCCCCCAAACCATGCACCGGCAAACAGATCGAGTTGAGCTACTTTTAAGATACTGGAAAAATGATGTACACTGCTTGTGTTGTAGATCGGTATCCAGACACGCTCGTTTATAATTTGAAGTGTCTCATAACTCAATTCAAGTGGACCCTGTTTAAACTGAATATCGATATCTGGAAAAAGCGGACCTTTCCCAAGGCTCTTAATGCCAAGCGTCGCTGAAAATTGTTTCCAGCTAAGCTCGGGGAAAAAGAATTCAGCAAACTGGCGAATGTTTTTATTGTCACCCAATTGTTTGGACAACACGCCACCTTTTATTTCAAAAGGGGATAATGCTCCAATGCTGAATCTGTGACTAACATAGGCCATGGAACTGAGGGATTGTCTTTCTCCACCAGGCCAGGTCCATAACCCGGCCTGGAAGAAGGCAAATATTTCAGTCCCTACCTTGCTGGAATCCAGATTATGCCACAGCAGGTTGCCATCCCAACGGTCTGATAGAAATTGTGGGCTATCATCATAATCCCAGGACAATGTGGTCGTATCAAATTCTAGCCAGTACAGCGGATTGACCTGATGATCGTAGCCGCCCTCCACATTTAATGAAAATCGTTCACCTGAAGTGTTAACCTGAAGTCTATGCCGCTGTTCATCATACGATGTCACTCCCAGCAGCCGCGGATGGGATCGCAATTTAGAAGTCCAGCCATACCTGGTGGTCTTGCCCAAACTGTTATGATACCAGATATTGAAGTCCTTAAATTCACCATCTCCCTGTTTGTAATTGACCGTTAACGATGCGGAAGTAGTGTCTGCAACCACAGTTAATGGAGGATGGGTCTGCTGCCAGAGAGACGCCTGAGTGTCGAGGGAAATCCATGATTGGCGATCTGTGTTGAAAGGTTCACCGCTCAAGGGAGACAGAGAGGTTAGATCACGCCAATCCTCAAGCACGATGCCCTTCATCCCCAAGGGTCGATAGAATTGTAAATGTCCCCAGGATCCAGGAACAGCGCCAAAATCAGGATAAGTTCCTGAAACCACGGCAATGTGGTCTAGTTGCGCAAGCATAAAAGCCGGTAATGCGACACCCAAAAGCAAAAATCTTTTCTTATTCCAGCGCATTAGAAGTTATCTCAATCCGTTCATCATGAGCTGACGGTCGATAAGTCCGATCAATGCTGGACCAAAAAGAGCGAACAGAATGATATTCGAGCCTATATGCACTATGAAGAATGGAAGACCTACACTCACTACGCCAATTAATGTCCCCTCGATAATTCCTGAGCTAATTGGAAAACTTAAGGCCGTTAGAAGATCGAAGACAAGGGTCAGTATGAATGCGCTCGCTGCCAGAAAAAGGGTGGTGTTAATCGAGCCCCTTGATGAAAGTAAAAATTTTGAACTCAGACCTCCCGACATGCCGCACAATCCAACGCTGACTATTTGGAAAATAAATAATAGAGGGAATCCCAACCCGGATCCAATGGGATTCAATGCGGAAAAGATTGCTTCTCCAAGGGCTGCGACAAGAAACCCTTTTTGGGGACCCAGAGCTATTCCGCCAAGAAAAGCGGACAAAAGGACCAGCTCGATATTGGGAATAAAGGCGAACACGATACCAATGGTTGCTATCATGCCTGTCCAAAGTGCCATGAGAGCAAATCGGCGATATTCAAGGAGTGATAGTTCCATCTCAGGATTAATAATCGGCATTTTCTCCAAGGTCCCCCTTTAAAAGCGGGATTCTAAAATAATTGAAGCGGTTGGTCCAGGAGCCTGATTCAGCATCATTCTCAATAACCTCATTCATCATATTCATACGAGCATCAAGCTCATCTATATAATGCAAAAGTAGGGCCTCTTTAAATTTCGGTTGCTTCGGTGATTGATATTCATACTTCCCCTGATGGGAGAGAATCATATGCTCCACTTTAAGCTGTAAATCTGCGGGAAAGTCTTTGAGCGTGGCCATGACTTCCCTGGCGATATCTCTACCCAGGACGATGTGCCCAACAAGCTTGCCCCTGTCTGTGTAGCCTGGTCGTTGCGCCGGATTTAATTCCTCTAATTTTCCAATATCATGGAGCATAATTCCCGTAAGCAGTAAATCTGTATCAACCTGGTAATGCTCCCCCAATTGTACACCAATTTTTGCCATGGAAAGCACGTGTTCAAGAAAGCCGCCAAGCCAGGCATGGTGCAATTTCATTGAGGCTGGATGTGATTTGATAACTTCAGCATTTTTCCGGTATATTTCGCTTATTAAAGCCTTGAGATGAGTATTCGCCATGCCCTTAATAATTTTGGCCAATTCACGCCACATTTGTGACACGTTCTGCTTGGTGCTGGGAATAAGTTTAGCAAGCTCAAATCCATATTCAGCATGTTTTTCAGGCGAAGCTTTTCCAATATCCACAATTTCCAGTTGAAGTTGCTCTCGATATTCACTTACCCGACCTTTGACTACAACAGCATCCCCCTCCATAAAAGATTTTTCAAATGCAGGGACATCCTCCCATACTTTTGCCTCAATCGAGCCGGTATTATCCTGAAGATATAATTGCAGATAGGGATGATTTGTGCGGGTACTGCGGACGTGTTTTTCGCGAACCAGGAAGAATCCCTGAATGTGAGTGTTTTTTTGGAAATTATTAATTTTTGTAATCTTGGCCTTCATGGGAGAAACTACCTTCCTGCTATGGTCGTGGGAACAGTTTAATCATTTTTATTCACGAGACAAATTCATTGCACTACACACCTCCTATGAGGTGAATTATGACAAACTATAGCTTACCAATTGAATATTGTTTGTCTACATTCTAACCAATTTCAAATGCGCAATCAAGGTGAAAAATGAGCAACATGAGAGAAGATTATATCATGCGGATGATTCAAATGATAGGTGAAGTCATTTTAGCTGCCCTAAAATTACGGAAAACCGGGCACCTGGTTGAAGCTGACCAAACCTTGAGTGACGCGTTATTCACAATCATGCCCGATCATGCCGATCTGATTGATATGGTTGATGAAAAAACAGCTGTGGGTTTGTTGGGAAATGCGCATCTGGTGGAAGTCTATGTTGAGTTACTGCTTGAAAGAGCTGAAATTAAATTCGCTCTGGATGCGCCAGACCAAGCTGAGCAATTACAGGGCAGAGCATTGCGAGTTTTTATTATCAGTATCCGTCACGAGCCCAGCTTAAGTCCCCGGGGTTATCTCATTTGGGGTCGTCTGACTGGTCTTGAATTGCGATTATTACTAAGTGAATCTGAATATGGCGATTGGCTGAATATTCAGAAAATCCTGGAGAGTAACCCTATTCATTCTCCCTGAGAAAGGTCTCAAAATCGCCAGGGTTATTGATATTCTTAATGGCGAGGCGATTTTTCATGGGAAAATGGTAAACGGGACACTTTTCTAGAGCACGATGAATTGCTCGTTCACCTTCTTTTAAAGCGCTCTTGAAAATGGGGATACAGCTTTTACTATAAAAGGCAAACAGGGGTTCTTGATGACCGTCAATACTGACAGGGATAACTGCAGAAACAGTGTCTAGATGGGTCAGCATTTTTTCTACCAGTTTCATGTCAATATTCGGAATATCGACGGCAACCACAAAATTATGCTCAGAGTTGGATGCAGCCAGAGCCGTCGAGAGACCTCCCAGGGGTCCCAGGCCAGCTTGTTCGTCCGGAACTACCCGTAAATTTAAATACCCCAGTTTAACCGGATCATTTGCCGAGATAATAATTTCAGGGAAGTGTTTCTCAAGCAGGCGAATCTGTCGTTCCAGCAGGTTTTCATTCCCCACTTTCAAGAAGCGTTTGTCCGTGCCCATCCGGCTGGCACTCCCTCCAGCCAGAATGATGGCTGTACAGGCTTGAAATGCTGAGGCAGTCATGATTTATTTGCCGCTATATTCTTTCAAAGCCTGGGAAAGACTTTCAAGACTGGTTAGGGGTTTTTGGCAGGCATAGTTCTCACAAATATAGACGGTCAATTCAGATCCAATAGCTTTTTGATATGCCAGGAAGCCTGATATTTCTTCGATGGCTGCGTAGCCTTTATTAGGTCGGAATAATATAAGTTTAAAGGGATCATAATTTTTCCTGATGACGGAAAGCGCATCCTCTAGATCCTGAGAATCACCTGCAATGACAATTTCTTTTGATCCTGCAATTTGAACCTGGAGTGCTTGCAATAGCGCAGCAGATCCTCTTGGACCTCGTCTGATTTGATCAGAAAAAGAACTTCCGATTTCAACAGCAAGTGTTTCCCAGGTTGGCTTTTCTGCCAGGCGACCCAGATAATAAAGATTAGAGGCAGCGATGGAATTCCCCGATGGAATCGCACCATCATAAATTTCCTTTTGCCTAATAAACAAATCCTGATCACCGTCCGCAGTAAAGAAAAGACCACCCGCTTCTATATCCCAAAATTTTTGAATCTGAATTTCCTGCAATTTAAGGGCCGTTTCCAGGTATTTAGGCTCAAAGGATACCTCATAATAGTAACGCAGCCCCTGAATGACGAAGCTATAGTCGTCCAGGAAGCCTTCAATCTGCTGCTCTCCTTTCAGAGGCATGTGTAGGAGAGTCCCATTTTTGGTGATCAATTCCGCAAGCAGATAATCAGCAAGATCAGCAGCAGCTTTACGGTATGGATCTTGCCCTGTGGCCAGAGCAGCGCGTGAAAGTGCTGATAGCATCAGTCCGTTCCAGTCGCAGAGGATTTTATCATCCAAACCTGGGTGAACCCGTTTTTCTCTTTGGTCATACAGCTTTTGCCTGGCCATGAGCCAGATTGGATCGGTGAGCAGATTGGCATAATCCATAGCTGAGTTCACATGAAGGATATTTTTCCCTGAAACTTGTCTACTTGCTTCATCATTAAAATTTCCTCCAGGCTCGATACCAAAAGTGGGCGCGATGGCATCCAGTTCAGCTTTGCTGAGAACCTGCTGAAGTTCTGACCATGACCAGACATAAAACTTGCCTTCCTCACCATCGCTGTCAGCATCTTCGGCTGAATAATAAGCTCCTTCTGGAGCTCTGAGTTTAGCATTCAAATAAATTAGGATTTCTTCCATGGTCTTAAGAAAGAGTGGATCAGCCGTGATTTCCCATGCTTCAGTATAGGCCAGCATCAGACTGGCCTGGTCATAAAGCATCTTCTCAAAATGAGGGACGTGCCAACTGGCATCAGTACTATAGCGGTGAAAGCCAAATCCTACCTGATCATAGATTCCACCCAAACGCATCTGCTTCAAGCTATGAATAGCCATTTCTGTTAATTCCTGATCCCCAGTACGGTGACCTTCTCTCAGTAAAAAATTAAGATTGTGCGCTGAAGGAAATTTTGGCGCGGAGCCAAAGCCCCCTTGGATTGAATCATAATTACGCTTGAAATCTGTAGCCGCGGCCAGAAGAACTTCAGCATCCAGCGCTTGTCGCTCACCACTGCTTTTCCGCTGCTGAAGCCCATTAATTATTTGATCGGCGGCTCTGTCAATTTCTGTTCTTTGATTTATCCATGCTGTTGATATTTGAGGAAGCAATTGAAGCATCCCAACTCTCCCCGGTACAGATTCCTTGGGAAAATAGGTTCCAGCGAAAAATGGTCTTTTATCAGGACTCATAATAATGGTTAACGGCCATCCCCCCCGACCCATAAGGCTGGTTGCAGCAGCCATGTAGAGTTGATCAATATCGGGTCGCTCTTCGCGATCCACCTTGATACAGATATAACTGTCATTGAGAAGTTGAGCCACTGCTTCATCTTCAAACGATTCATGAGCCATTACATGGCACCAATGACAGGTGGAGTAACCGATGGAAAGAAATATGGGCTTGTCCTCGAGTTTTGCACGCTCGAAGGCTTCATCCCCCCAGGGGTACCAATCCACTGGATTGTGTGCATGCTGCAATAAATAGGGACTTGAAGACTCAATCAGATGGTTGGTGTGCTTGTGAGTCATGGTCTTTGAATCTCCTTGACAAGATATAATGACCATCAGAATAATGATCAATAACAATCGGTTATGCGACCTTGGAAAAGTAATTGAAACGATGTTCATATCGCCAATATATCCTCAGTTCAAGCATTTGCGATTAAATTAGTCATAATAGTCCTATTTCCCACCATTCAGCCCGTGGAGGGGACTTATTCCAGAAAAGAAATGGCAACTTACTCTGGAAAAATGCTGAACTAAATCGGATCCCCAATTTTACAGACAAAAAGCAGACTGGTAGTAATCCACCCCGGTTGAAAGCTTCTCATTGACTGGCGTATTAATAATGACCAAATTCATGTAGATTTCAGCCCCAGCGGGTCTTGCAACCCCATGTGTGCGAAACTATATTGGGCGGCTTTTTTTAAATCCTATAATAATTATCTATGCTATTTTGAGCTCAGGAGGAATACAAAATGGGTGT